>DATMYU010000627.1:0-5187 GCA_035560775.1 Desulfosporosinus sp. | reverse complement strand
GGTATTATGAGAACTGTAGTGATTATATTAGTTATTATTGGTACTATAGCATCTATAGGACTAGGGATAAAATGGTCGTCAGATTTTGATACTTACAAAACTGAAATTGCAGCTGTAGAAGAGTTAAAGTCAGATCCGGTTGCGGCCCAGGCCCTTAAAGATATGGAAAAACTGAAGAATTGTGCATATGCCCTGATTGTAGGTGGAATTATTGCCCTGGTATCTGTATTCTTAATGGGGAAAATCGGAAAAATAGCTGCTGTAATAATACTGGCTTCAGCAATTGTCCCCGCAATTCTCGCACCTATTTCTCTTGTTTTTACATTTTTCTTCGTAATTGCAGGAATTTTGGCTTTCTTTGTAAAGCCTAAAGTGCAAGCTGTAAAGGCTGCTTAATTTCGTACGGTTCATCCGATAAATGATATATTCGCTCAAAGCTCAAATCATAAGGCTAATCAGGGGGGGCTGAAATGCGTTAAGCGACTCCTCCTGTGTCATTTATATGCGACAGTGCGACAGGGGACGGTTCTCTTGTCGCATTTGTTCCGTTAATTTATTAGGTCAGGTCTTAATTGAGATAAAAGTAACCCTAGTAATACCGTTATAATACCGTTATAATTCCGCCAAGGCCCCACTGGGTTCAGGCGGTATCTTTTTTATATCCTAAGGCATGTGAAGACCATAGAAATGGGAATTAGTTTGCGTACATTGCAAGGTACCACCATTCCCTTAGTTCTGACTTGGTTTCTCCATTGATGCAAGGTAGCCTCAGACAATCCTGTTTCTCTAGCAATTTCACTAACTGATTGATTCTGTGGTGACATCATCTTTATCATGATCGAGTACTTAAATTCCTTACAATACTTTGCCATATTTATCCTACTCCGAGTCCTGTTAACTCACTATACTTCTCTCGGAGGTCCATGACAACTATTCTAACCTAGGGGGTAATCCAAGTGCTCAAGGCTGAAATTAACAGATGGTACAGCGGGAAAGACCGTTGCGCATCTGTTTTTTTTACAAAAAATCATTTCACCCCTTGACAAACAGCGTTCTGTATTGCCCAGGGGGACAGCCTTCCTATGATGTCTATCCATGGGACAGGTTAGTCGAGACCCTCAGGGGAAAACTGGGGCTCAAAGGGACAAAGTTAAGCTGCGACAGAGGTGCCTGCGTCGTCCTCATGAACGGGAAATTAACGTTGTCTTGTATGACGCTTACGGTGGACTGTGACGGTGCGGAAATCACCACCATTGAGGGGTTGAGCGACCCGGCAACAGGAGAACTCCACCCAATTCAACAGGCGTTTATGGAAAATAATGGTACTCAATGCGGTTTTTGCGCTCCGGGAATGGTTCTGCCTCAAAGGGGCTGCTGGACAAGAACCCCAATCCGACGAAAGAGGACGTCAAGTGGGCTCTGGCCGGCAATATCTGCCGCTGCGGCAATTATAACCTGATAACCAAGTCAGTATTGGGAGCTGCCGGGAAAATGCGCGAGCAGAGGAGGGCAGGGTGAAATTTGAGGGGTTGCATTATCCCCTCTTTTGTTATTATTTGGTTATGTTTTAAGGAAGGTATTCGCACACCATAAAAAAGTCTTTCAAAGATACAGGAAAGATAGATTGGTGTGCTAACCTATACTTGGAGGTGATAAAATGGCTTTTAAATTTTTATTGGTTGAAGATGATGCAGAGATAAGAGAAATCATTACAGACTATTTTATTGAGAAAAGCAGCGGGACTTTTAAGATAGATTCTGCCAAGACAGGGAAGGAAGGTCAGCAAAAATGTCTTGAGAAGGACTATGATTTAGTTCTTCTGGATGTCATGCTGCCGGAGGTTGACGGATTTACAATTTGCCGGGAGCTTAGAAAAAGGAGCAATGTGCCAATTGTTTTTATCACGGCAAGGCACCAGGAGAAGGATAGATTGCATGGGTATAATCTTGGGTGTGATGATTACATAGTTAAACCTTTTTCCCTAGCAGAGCTTTATGCAAAGGTTACGGCTCTGATTAGACGGGCCAAAGGTACGGTGAGAAACGAAGTAATGACAGCAGGCAGCATACGTTTGAATCCATACCGTTATACAGTTATGGTCAATGACACAGAGGTAGCGCTAGCCCCCATGGAATTTGCCGTTTTAAAAATACTCATGGAGAACTGCGGCCGGTTAGTGAGCCGGGAAAGCCTGCTAATCCGAATTTGGGGATACGATTTTGAAGGGAATGACAGAGTGGTGGACAATCATGTGAAAAAATTGCGGAAGGCCTTAGGGGATGCCTCAAAGCAAATTAAAACTGTGATCAAGAGAGGGTACAAATTGGAGGGGTAGAAATTGAAAAGGAACAAAACAAAGCAGACAATCTATATCCGTATCTTTTGTGCTTTATTTGCCACCTATCTGGTGCTCATGACAGGCTTTAGCCTATTCCTGGTAGCTCAGGAAAAGAAAATGGGGAGCTGGGAACTCCGCACCTTAGCTTTACAGGTCAATAATACCATAGGAGGTATCCTGCAGGATAATATTGACAGCAACAATCAGATTACGGATATTTCCAAGCTTAAAAAGCAATTAGTCGGAAAGTCTTTCTTCACCTATTTAGGGACGGAAGTCGCAATATTCTCAGGGGATTATAGTCTGATTTTCAATAGCAACGACAACTGGTTATGCAGCTATACGGAGTATAGTGAAGGAAGTAAAAATTATACAGGATATGGATATTTGAATCCCAAGGATTGGTTCAATGAAAAAGAAATAACCGAGCTGGAAAATTACTTAAAGGCCAATCCCAAGGCGGAAAAGGCCGGTGATCTTTCCGGGTATTCCCTTCATTTGGAGGGGTTCTGGGTCGATAATGAAATGATTATTCCTGATAAAATTAGTGTTGTGCCCATTTATGCAGAAACTTTCGATAAAGAGGGAAGTGTAAGGTCAATTAGTGGAACACATTTGAAGGACATAGTCTATACCTCAGGTTATGAAAATACCAAAAACTTACCCTATTTTGAACATGGTCACATCCAGCCTGTTAATGAGGGTTTCCAGGATAAGGAGAAAGCAATCAATCTGCGTAATCTGGTGCTGGATCAAGACAAATTAAAGGAAGCGGTTAAACAGCCGGGGAATGTTTTATGTGAAAGGGTTAATTGGCTGACCTATCGCTATTACTTGCCGCAGCCATACCAGAATACTGTAAAAGTAATCGATGACCAGAACAATTACAGTGAATTCTGGACGGTTTTTGCCCGTGAGGTCAATCTCTGGGATAAATGTGCCGGTACTTTGATTTTCGTATGGGGCAGCTGCTTGATAACCTTCGTTATCGTAGCCCTTATACTTGCAGCCCAGACTTATAAAACCTACCAAAAGAGGGAGGAGCTTGAAGAATTTCGCAAGGAAACAACCAACGCTTTAGCCCATGATTTAAAAACACCTTTAAGTATTATTTCCGGGTATGCCCAGAATCTTATGGAAAATATCCAAACAGAGAAAAGGGAGCACTATGCAGGTAGTATCCAGGTTAATGTAAACCGTATGGATAAGATAATCCGGGAAATGCTTGAATTGTCAAGATTAGAAGCTGATGTATGGCCAATAAAATTTGAGGAGGTATCTCTTGGTGAAGTGTGTGCTGAAATAATTGAGCGTTACAAGCAAATTAGTGCTGAAAAATCCATCCTGACCTATCTGGAAGGTGATGCAGTGATAAAGGCTGATCATTCTCTAATGGAAAGAGTGATTGATAACTTTTTTGTCAATGCACTTGACAGCACACCTGATGGCGGAACTATTCGGATAAGAATGGTTGACAATAGATTTGAATTTTATAATAGCGGCAGCTATATTCCTGAAGAAAAGCTGAGCGAAATATGGCAGCCCTATAAAAAAGCGGATGTATCACGCAGCAATACAAAGGGTACAGGCCTTGGTTTAGCTATCTCCCGTACAATTCTGGAATTATATCAATTTTCGTATGGGGCTAAAAATAGTGATGATGGTGTAATATTCTGGTTCAAATTTACTTAAATAGCTAAAAGGCGCATCTAAAAAGCTACTGAGAATGTCTCCCAGTGCCGTGGTTTATAGCCTTGTTGAAACGGCAAAGGCGACTTTCCACTCAGCATTGTGTTTCGACAACGACCCGGACAACGACCCGTATGAGCGGAAATTTGGGTTTTGATACCTACTTGGTTTCCAATGCGATTGCAGCCTTTGAATTAACCGATCATAAAGGCACAGTTTATTTACCAGAAGCAATTAATTCAGGAAATGAGCTAGCAACTCTGCACAAAGAATTTGCAAAGATTGTGACCTCAGACGAAATTCTATATCAATTGAAGGTGCATTGAGATTATGGGAGTTAGGACTCGGTGCCATACAAGAAGTTATTCTATGAGGCAATAGCCAATTGAAAAAAGTCCAATTGCTTTATTACCGTCAAGTTGTCGGTGCCTGTTATTCTTGACGCTGTTATGGAGGATTCAGAATAGACCATATAGGTTTTATTCCGAGAGTAGATGTCGCAAGCTTCACTCGATCAAAATCGAATTTCTACCGGAGTTCCTATGGTTATCCCGTCTTCATGGACTATAGAATCATAAGCTAGGATCGTTACTCCTTTTTCACTTGCGAGCTTCAGAGCCTTTGCAAATTCCGGATCCCTTGTCTCATAAGGGGTAAAATACTTTACACCTCTCATCTGGATGAGAAAGAAAATAAAACCTGCATACCCTTCTTTCACTGCTTTGATCATTTCATAGATATGCTTGGTGCCCCTCTGAGTAGGGGCATCTGGGAACATGGCAATACCTTCGTTTTCAAGTGTTACACCTTTTACTTCGATAAATCCTCTCTGTTCTTCGGTTTCAAAGTACAAATCAAATCTAGAATTACCGTAAACAATCTCTTTGGACAGCTTTGTAACATCACGAATTTCCTTGATTTTTTCTTCTTTTATACCATGATATACAACCAGATTGGGGATCTGTGAATCGATATTGATCAGGACATCTCCCTTATATCCGGCTATAATGGAGTACTTTGTCTTCCGCTCCGCATTTTTTGCTTCTTCCAATATCACCACAGTTCCTTCCTGGAGTATCTCTTTGCACCGCCCTGTATTTTTAACATGAACAATTTCTTCCTTATTATCTACTATCACATGAGCAATAAATCTATTAGGC
>DATMYU010000626.1:0-2342 GCA_035560775.1 Desulfosporosinus sp. | reverse complement strand
ATGTAAGCGTTGGAACAAATAGCGTAACACAAAAAATTACCCCGATTTTCAGCTATTGAAAATCGGGGTAATTTCGCGTTATTATAAAAATCCTTCACATGCAACATCTTTAATGTATTTATACTGTTTCTTAATCAGCCTATTGAACTGGGCATCGGACAGCTCATTAAACTTATCGGTTCCTTTTTCTACTAGACATTCCAAAATCAGATCTGCATAGTCTCTGTCTTCCCGGACCATCTTTCGATAACGCTTTTCCACCTCATAGGGGAAGTCTAGGAAATAACTCATGCAGTTAATTTCTCCATCTAGAAACGTTTTTGACTGTCTTTTTTGCAACCGGACCCGTTTAGAGTCCCATCTGCACAAGAGCCTCCGCCTATTGCTTCAGCTCAATTGTAAACTTGCAATCCTCCAGGAGTTCCTCATTTTCAAACCTGCTTGTGCAGGCATAATATCCTTTGCTCAAGTCAAGAAGCGGGTATACCTGCGTAAACTCGTTCGGATGCGCCGCGTCCTTTCGAATATCATAGTTTTTGGCTGCCACGTTTTCACCTGATGCATCATTAATGTAAAACGCCCTACCCTGATGATACGGCGCTTTGCCTTCTGCCGTGTAGTGGACCACCGTTTCTCCGTTCTCGGTTACAATTTCCGTGATAATCAGTTTGCCCATCTTTCCCTGGGAAAGCTCAAACGGGAATTTGCCATCTAAAACTCTGCTTTCACTAGGGATTTTTATGGTTTGGGTAACCTGGGTCTCCTGATCATTAGGCTCTAAACTAACCTTGACATCTTTGGCTAAAATATGAACGTAAGGAATGACGGTAAGATAGTGCGGGATGCCATTTGTTTTTTCAAACTGCATCGATCCTGTAAAAGGGCCTATTCCATGCTGGTTTCCGCTTTTTGGCGCAAGCTCCACGCCTTGATCATCAAAAACAATCCATGAGTAATTAGGCCCGATGAATCTCTTTTGGTTTATATCTTGATCCTTATAGACTCCGTTGTAAAATATAGTCGTATCAATCGGGGATAAAACCACTTTTTCGATCGTGATCACCTGGTCTGGGAGATCAACCCTAACATTTGTATTGAAGAGCGTGCTGTTTTTAATCAGCTCATCCTTTGACACAGTAAAAGCAAAATCCCAATTTCCCTCTACCCCCAATATTTCTTTGACATTGATATCAACCTTCAGCTTTTTAAAGAATGAAGAAGCATTATATTGAAACTCACAGTTTCCGACGTAAGTAAAATCATTGATAAACTCTCCGCCGGCACCACCACTCCCGAGATTACTGCCATTAACCTTCGTAGCCTCAAACAAATCTCCCAAACGCAAATCTTTATTCTCGATTTTGCTGTCGCTTTTAATGGTATATCCCAAAATAATCTTCGTGTCATCCGCCAGGGCTTCATTGATGGTCACCGTGATGCCATGATCGGTCACACTTTTGTCCACCAGCTGGGAATACGCTGCATATTCCCCCTGATAGCCAAATTTGTCATTAATCATCTGAAGAAACGAATTAACCAAAGGAATGTTCTTGGCCAAAACGGGGGATGTCGTCTCAATCGCGATAACTGCCGCCAGCAATATAGCTGCCGCGATAGAACCGATGCGAAGGATTTTAAAAGACCGAATGATTCTGATTTTTCGATTGAGCTTTTTTTTGATTCTTTCTCTTTGCCATTCCGGCACTTCATCCCCAATGGGATCAAGCGCATCGTTATCCTCATCCAGTCGAAAATAATTTAACAGTTTTAAGATATCTTTTTCTTCCAGCAGCAGATCCTTATCAGACATCACAGCATTTCTCCTTTCAAAAAGACCAGCTTTTCCTTCAAATACTGACGACCCCTTGAAAGCCTTTGATCCACGACATTCCTGTCCACCGAAAAAGTCCTGGCTATGTTCTCTATTCCTTCACCCAGAAAGTAGCGCCGGATAAAAATTTCCCGGTCTTCATCCTTCATATCATTGATCGCATTCATAAGTTCTTTTCTGTTTTCCTTTGTAACAACGATTTCTTCTGTTGTAATCTCTTCATACATATTTCCATCGTTGAAACTTTCCCACTGACTTTGTTTGTATAACTTTCTCTTGTAATCAATCGCCTTATATTTTGAAATGGCTGCGATCCAGGATTTGAAATTGCCTTTTGTCTGATCAAAACTGCCGATATTGCACCACACAAGCCAAAAGACATCGTTCATACACTCTTCAACCATTGCTCCACAGTCATTTGAAGGAAGCACGCTCCGTATCACTTTGCAAACCAGGTTGCTGTAATGGTCCACAACAAATTCCAGGGCTCTTTTATTTTTCTTTTTTATAT
>DATMYU010000625.1:0-19222 GCA_035560775.1 Desulfosporosinus sp. | reverse complement strand
TTATTTTAAGGGAGTGAAAAAAATGGGAAAAGCGAAGTACGAACGCACTAAACCACATGTTAACGTTGGAACCATTGGTCACGTCGACCACGGTAAGACCACCACAACAGCTGCAATCACCCTTTGTCTCTCTAAAACCGGTGGCGCAGTAGCTACAGCATTTGACCAAATTGACAAAGCCCCCGAAGAGCGCGAGCGTGGAATTACAATTTCCACTGCACATGTTGAGTATGAAACTGAAGCTCGTCACTATGCTCATGTAGACTGCCCAGGCCACGCGGACTATGTTAAAAACATGATCACTGGTGCAGCTCAAATGGATGGTGCGATACTCTGCGTGTCTGCAGCTGATGGCCCAATGCCACAAACTCGTGAACACATCCTCTTGGCTCGCCAAGTAGGTGTTCCTAGTATTGTTGTTTGGCTCAACAAAAGAGACATGGTTGACGATGAGGAGCTCATTGAACTGGTCGAAATGGAAATTCGTGAACTCCTAACACTGTACGAGTTTGATGGCGACAATGTTCCCATCATTCCAGGTTCCGGCCTCAAAGCACTACAATGCGGTTGCGGAAAACGCGAGTGCGAATGGTGTGGAGATATCTGGAAACTGATGGATGCAGTGGATTCCTACATTCCAACTCCTGAGCGCGACACAGATAAGCCTTTCTTGATGCCTATCGAGGATGTCTTCACGATTACTGGTCGGGGTACTGTTGCCACGGGTCGTGTCGATCGCGGAAGGGTTAAAGTCGGGGACGAAGTTGAAATTGTTGGTTTGACAGATGTTTCGCGTAAGACTGTTGTAACTGGGGTTGAAATGTTCCGTAAACTTCTAGATTCAGCGCAAGCTGGAGATAACATCGGCGCGCTATTGCGTGGTGTTGAGCGTAAAGATATTGAACGTGGACAAGTTTTAGCTAAGGCTGGATCCATTAAACCTCACACAAAGTTTTCGGGTGAAGTTTATATCTTGAATAAAGAAGAAGGCGGACGTCATACACCGTTCTTCCACAACTATCGTCCTCAATTCTACTTCCGTACGACGGATGTAACGGGTGTTATCACTCTTCCAGAGGGTACTGAAATGGTTATGCCGGGAGACCGCGTGACGATTGATGTTGAACTCATCACCCCAATCGCTATGGAAGAAGGACTTCGCTTTGCTATCCGTGAGGGTGGCCGCACCGTTGGTTCAGGTATTGTTGCTAAAATTATTGCCTAATCTTGAACTTAGTGGTTGAGTAGAGAGGAAGTTTTCTTCCTCTCTACTAGCACGAGTCAGGTAAAGTCGCGCTGGATCATCGAGTACAGTACTCATCTGGCCTCCGGCATCTGACTTCTGATTTCTGTTATGGCGTAGAAGGTTGCTGGGCAGGTGACTCCGCTTGTGCTAGGGAATTTTTACGCTCTTAAGCCCGTGCAACGGGAAATATGAGGAGGTAGTTATAACTTATGAGCCAAAAAATTAGGATTCGCCTTAAGGCCTTTGATCACAAAACACTTGACCAATCTGCGGAACGCATTGTAGAAACTGCGAAGCGAACTGGAGCGCAGGTCAGTGGACCTATCCCACTACCAACAGAGAAAAGCATCTATACAATCTTACGCTCTCCTCATGTCAATAAGGATTCTCGCGAACAGTTTGAGATGCGCACTCATAAACGTTTAATTGATATTCTAGAACCTACGCCGAAAACTGTAGACGCTCTTATGCGTTTAGACTTACCGGCGGGTGTGGACATAGAAATTAAACTGTAATTAGCAAAACTTTGCTTATTTTTGAGTGGCATAACTTTTTATTCTGTGATATACTGTCGTTATGTTTGGTGCGAGAAACGCCCGGTAGCGTGGAGTAGTTACCGACGTGTTCGCGACAAAATAAATAAAACGACGCTCTCGTGCTCTGGAATGGTCTGGCGCACTTCAAAGCGTTTAGGAGGTGGCATTCGTGTCAAAAGGAATTTTAGGTAAAAAAATTGGTATGACTCAGGTTTTCACAGCCGAAGGACGTGTCGTTCCGGTCACGGTGATCGAAGCAGGTCCCTGCCCAGTGGTACAGAAGAAAACTGTAGCGCGTGATGGCTACAACGCTATTCAACTTGGATTCTCAGTTCTTCGCGAAAGCTTAAGCAATAAGCCGCGCAAAGGGCATTTCCAAAAGGCTTCATTAAAGCCAATGCGGTATATTCGAGAGTTTCGAGTCGCTGATGTTGAAAGTTTTGAAATCGGTCAAGAAGTAAAAGTGGATTTATTCACTGTTGGTGACAAAATCGATGTTGTCGGCACTTCTAAGGGAAAAGGCTTCGCTGGAATGATCAAACGTCATAATGCTAGTCGTGGACCGATGGCGCATGGATCGAAATATCATCGTCGTACAGGTTCCCTTGGCGCGAAGGGCCCGGCTCGAGTATTTAAAGGTCGTAAACTGCCAGGACGTATGGGTGGCGAACGTGTTACTGTACAAAACCTGGAAGTTGTACGCGTTGATGTAGATAAAAACCTAATCTTGATCAAAGGTGCTGTCCCTGGTGCTAATAAATCAATGATCATTCTGAAGCCTTCTGCTAAGGCGAAGTAACACTGAGAAAGGAGGAATAAGCAATGCCGAAAGTTAAAGTATTAAATATGCAAGGCGCATCGGTCGGAGAAATCGAACTTAGCGAAGGTGTGTTTGGAATTATCCCGAATACTCACGTTCTTCATTCCGCAGTTGTGTCACAACTTGCTGGAGAACGGCGAGGGACACAATCTGCGTTGTTACGCGGCGAAGTGCGCGGAGGTGGACGCAAACCATGGCGTCAAAAAGGAACGGGCCGTGCACGTTCTGGTAGTACTCGCTCCCCATTGTGGAGAGGTGGTGGCGTTGTCTTCGCACCTAAACCTCGTAAATACGGTTTCAAATTACCTAAAAAGGTTCGCCGATTGGCTTTGCACTCGGCACTTTCTTCGAAGGTTATGGAGCAACAGCTGATTGTCCTTGACGATTTGAGCATGGGTGAAGCAAAAACCCGTGAAATGGTGAAGGTACTCAAAGCTCTTAATATTGACAAGAAGGCTATGATCGTGATGGATGATATAGATGACGCAGTACAACGTTGCGCTCGCAACCTTGAGGGTGTAAAGACAACGGACGTTGCAGGAATGAACGTGAGGGATTTACTTCATTACGATATTCTTGTAATGACCAAAGCGGCGGTATCAAAAACAGAGGAGGTGTTAGCGTAATGCGCGACGCACGAGATGTCCTCAAAAGCCCGGTAATCTCAGAAAAGTCTGTAGGACTTGTTGAGGAAAATAAATACTCTTTCTGGGTAAATCCTGCTGCGAACAAAATTGAAATCAAAGCAGCCGTGGAAAAAATGTTTAAAGTATCGGTTGTTGAACTCCGCACTATGAGTGTCAAAGGTAAAGAGAAGCGGGTCGGCAAGCATGTGGGTAAAACATCGAACCGAAAGAAAGCGATTGCTACGCTTAAAGCCGGATATAAGATCGAAAACTTCGCGGGCCTGTAAGCAGCTTGAAGCAAAGGAGGAAAATGAAAATCCATGGCATTAAAATCATTTAAACCCACATCTCCAAGTCGACGTCATATGACGGTATCGACCTTCGAAGAAATTACCAGAACTGAACCTGAACGCTCATTATTGAAGCCGTTGACTAAAAAGGCTGGTCGCAATAATTCAGGACGTTTAAGCGTACGCCACAAAGGCGGCGGACATAAACGAATGTTCCGAGTCATTGATTTCAAGCGGAATAAAGATGGAATCCCTGCTCGTGTAGCGAGCATCGAATATGATCCTAACCGTTCAGCTAATATCGCTTTACTTTACTATCAAGACGGACTTAAAACTTACATCTTAGCTCCGAACGGATTACAAGTGGATCAAATGGTTGTTTCTGGTGCAGATGCAGACATAAAAGTCGGTAATACGTTACCAATTAAGAATATACCAGTGGGTACTTTGCTGCACAACATCGAGATGAAACCTGGCAAGGGAGCACAAATGGTGCGCACGGCTGGTGGATCAGCTCAGTTGATGGCTAAAGAAGGGGACTATGCAACATTAAGACTCCCTTCTGGTGAAATGCGCATGATTCGCCTTGAGTGTCGCGCAACCATTGGTCAAGTTGGAAATCTAGATCACGAAAATATCAACGTTGGTAAGGCCGGAAGGTCTCGCTGGATGGGTATTCGTCCAACAGTTCGTGGTTCGGTCATGAACCCTTGCGATCATCCACATGGTGGTGGTGAAGGACGTAACTCGATCGGTCGTAATCCATGTACTCCATGGGGAAAACCAGCTTTGGGGGCAAAGACTCGGAAGAAGAAGAATACGTCGAATCGCTTTATTGTGAAGCGACGGACTAAGTAGTCGAAAGGAGGCCCATGAATGAGCAGATCTCTTAAAAAAGGACCTTTCGCCGAACCTCGTTTGCTTGAACGCGTAGAAGCGATGAACGAATCAGGTGAAAAACGCGTTATCAAGACGTGGTCCAGACGCTCAACGATATTCCCAATAATGGTCGGACTCACCATTGCAGTACACGATGGTCGGAAACATGTTCCTATCTATGTTACAGAAGACATGGTAGGACATAAACTTGGCGAGTTTTCACCTACTCGCACCTTTAAGGGCCATGCTGGAAGCGAAAAATCCAGCGGCTTACGTTAATTCGAGAGGAGGCTAAAGGCACATGCAAGCAAAAGCAGTGGCAAAATATGTACGTATCTCTCCTCGTAAGGTGCGCCAGGTTGTCAATCTGATCCGCGGTAAAAAAATAAGTGATGCGTTCGCAATTCTTCAGTTTACACCTAACGGCTCCACCGATGATGTGACCAAGGTACTGAAGTCTGCAGTCGCAAATGCAGGACATAATTATGACATGAATGTCGATGATCTGTATGTTACCGAAATTTGTGTGGATCAAGGACCAACTTTAAAACGCATCAAGCCTCGAGCTATGGGACGTGCGGACCAGATCCGAAAACGGACTAGTCACATAACTGTGGTTGTGGGCGAGAAGAAGGAGGGCTAAACAGTGGGTCAAAAGGTTAATCCCAAAGGCCTTCGAATCGGAATTATCCGGGACTGGGAAAGCCGATGGTATGCAGGCAGAAACTATATGGAACTTCTTCATGAAGATTTAAAGATACGTGCCTTTGTAAAAAATAAACTCAAGCAAGCTGGATGCCCAAAAGTTGAGATTGAACGTGCAGCCAGCCGCGTTAAAGTTTCAGTTCATGCAGCTAAACCCGGTATTGTAATCGGTCGAGGTGGTATTGAAGTTGAGAATTTGCGCAAGCAACTTGAAGTTATAACAGGTAAACAAGTTTCAGTTAATATTGTAGAAATCAAGAAGCCTGAAATGGATGCCACATTGGTAGCTGAAAATATCGCGTTACAACTCGAAAAGCGAGTGTCCTTCCGTCGGGCAATGAAGCAAACTGTTGGCCGAACAATGCGGACAGGTGCACAAGGAATCAAAATTCAATGCAGCGGACGTCTGGCTGGAGCTGAAATTGCCCGAACCGAGTGGTATCATGAAGGAAAAGTACCCCTTCACACTTTGCGCGCAGATATTGACTACGGTTTTGCCGAAGCCAATACCACGTATGGAAAGATTGGTATTAAGGTTTGGATCTATAAAGGTGAGGTTCTTCCCGCCAAGAAGGTCGTCGCTCAGGTGGAAGGAGGAAACTAAATGCTAGTCCCATCGAGAGTGAAACATAGAAAACAACATCGCGGACGGATGTCCGGTAAAGCTACACGCGGTAACACCATTACTTTTGGGGAATTTGGTTTAGTTGCCTTGGATTGCGGTTGGATTACGAATCGTCAAATAGAGGCTGCTCGTATCGCGATGACTCGTTTTATTAAACGTGGTGGTCAAGTTTGGATTAAAATCTTCCCAGATAAGCCTGTTACTGCAAAACCCGCTGAAACTCGTATGGGTAGTGGTAAAGGCGCCCCGGAGTACTGGGTCGCTGTAGTAAAACCTGGTCGTGTAATGTTTGAATTGGACGGCGTGCCTGAGGATGTTGCGCGCGAGGCTCTTCGCCTAGCAATGCATAAGCTCCCAATCAAATGCAAGATCGTTTCCCGTGCTGATTCAAAAGGAGGTGACGCAAATGAAAACTAATGAACTCCGTGACATGACGAATGAAGAAGTCCTCAAAGAAATCGACGAATTCAAAACGGAACTGTTTAATTTGCGTTTCCAATTGGCAACGGGTCAACTCGATAACCCAATGCGAATTCGTGAAGTCCGCAAAGGTATTGCCCGCGGTAAAACGATTCTTCGTGAGCGCGAGTTAAAGATCGAACGTGTCTAAGTTGAGAAAGGAGGCTTTTTAGCGTGGAGAGAGCCCAACGTAAGGTTCGGACCGGTACGGTAGTTAGCGACAAGATGGACAAAACCGTCGTTGTATCCGTTGAGATTACTGAGCGTCACCCGGTTTATAAAAAATCAATGACCCGCACGAAAAACTATAAGGCTCATGACGAAAACAATGAAGCTCATACGGGTGACACTGTCTCAATCATGGAAACTCGCCTTTTGAGTAAAGATAAATGTTGGCGTGTGGTTGAAATACTTCAGAAATCACGTGCTCTCTAAAATTTAGGATATTTAGTTCGGAAGGGGGTCAATGGGAATGATCCAGGTACAAACTAGGGTTAGAGTTGGAGACAATTCAGGCGCTAAAGAGCTGATGTGTATTCGTGTGCTGGGCGGATCAATGCGCCGGTATGCATCGATTGGGGATATCATTGTTGCTTCTGTTAAGCAAGCAACGCCAGGGGGCGTTGTCAAAAAAGGGGAAGTTGTTAAAGCCGTTATTGTGCGGACAAGGAAAGAAATTAGACGTCCGGACGGTTCATACATTCGGTTTAGTGAAAACGCTGCTGTCCTCATTAAAGATGACAAAAGCCCACGTGGAACTCGTATCTTCGGACCAGTTGCTCGTGAGTTGCGTGATAACTATATGAAAATTATTTCCCTGGCACCGGAAGTTATCTAAGACCCCATGACATATGGAGGTGAAGAAAGTGGCTGCTACAAAGCATAAGGTTCAAACTGCAAAGATACACGTCAAAAAAGGCGACTATGTCATGGTGATCAGCGGTAAAGATGCCGGTAAAAAAGGCAAAATTATTGATGTGATTCTCAAAAAAGGTCGCGTGGTGGTTGAGAAGGCGAACATGATCAAACGACATACGAAACCTTCGCAAAGCATGCCTCAAGGTGGCATTGTTTCCAAAGAAGCTCCAATGGCCAGCTCGAATGTCATGTTATATTGCCAAGAGTGTAAATCCGTTACTCGGCTCAGTGTCAAGGTGACGGACGACGGAAAAGTGCGTGTCTGCAAAAAATGCGGCGTGACTATCCCGGATAAACACTAATCGCGAAAGGAGGGACCCCCAGTGGCTCGTCTGAAAGATAGATACCTTAACGAAATAGCTCCTGCTTTACAGCAGAAGTTTGCTTATACAAATGTCATGCAAATCCCCAAAGTTGATAAAATTGTTATCAATATGGGTGTTGGCGAAGCGGTTCAAAACTCCAAGGCGATTGATTCTGCGCTTGGAGACTTAATGAAGATCTCAGGACAAAGACCTGTTGTCACGAAGGCCAAGAAATCCATTGCAGCATTTAAACTACGTGAAGGGATGCCGATTGGTTGTAAAGTCACCCTACGCGGTCAGCGGATGTATGAATTTATGGATCGCCTGTTAAACGTGGCGCTACCCCGTGTTCGTGACTTTCGTGGTGTTTCATCGAAGGCGTTTGATGGACGTGGTAACTACACGTTAGGAATCAAGGAGCAACTGATCTTCCCAGAGATGGAGTATGACAAGATCGATAAACTTCGCGGGATGGATGTAGTCTTCGTAACAACGGCAAAAACGGACGAAGAAGCACGCGAGTTGCTTCGTGGGTTCGGAATGCCGTACCGTGATTAGAGAAAAGGAGGTTCAAGAGCGTGGCTAAGACATCAATGGTTGTCCGCCAAAACCGTGGACAAAAATTCGCCGTGCGATCGCATAATCGTTGCAAGCTTTGTGGACGTCCCCATGCTTACATGCGAAAATTCGGAATGTGCCGGATTTGCTTCCGGGACTTGGCCCATGCAGGGGAACTTCCTGGGGTCACGAAGGCCAGTTGGTAAAACATTGTAAGGAAGGGGGACGACTGAAGTGTCAATGTCAGATCCGATTGCAGACTTTTTAACACGTATCCGCAACGCGGGAATGGTTTACCATGATAAGGTTGAGGTGCCAGCATCTCGTATCAAGAAAGAGCTTGCGGAACTGCTTAAAGCAGAAGGGTACATCAAAGACGTAGAATACATCGCGGACGACAAACAAGGCGTGATTCGAATGTATTTGAAATACGGTCCTAACCGTGAACGTGTTATTACCGGGCTAAAGCGGATAAGCCGTCCGGGACTACGCGTTTATGCGAAAAAGGATGAAATGCCAAAAGTTCTTGGAGGACTCGGAATCGCAGTGATTTCGACATCCAAGGGAGTTATGACAGATAAGAAAGCCCGCAAAGAGGGCCTTGGTGGAGAAGTAATCTCCTACATTTGGTAGATTTCTAAGGCGGAGGTGCAATGAATGTCCAGAATCGGCAAGCGCCCCATTGGGATCCCCAGTGGTGTGGACTTCAAAATAGAGGAAAATGTGGTCACAGTTAAGGGACCTAAGGGGACTTTAACCAGAACAATGCATTCATTGATGAACATTGTTGTAAATGACCAACAAATTATTGTTAGTCGACCGGACGATGAGCCGTTGAGCAGATCTTTACATGGCTTGACTCGCACACTAATCGCCAACATGGTAGAAGGTGTTACGACCGGTTTCACAAAGGGACTGGATATGGTCGGGGTTGGTTATCGCGCTTCCAAACAAGGAAACAAACTGGTATTAACCGTCGGCAAGTCCCACCCTGTTGAACTTACCCCTTTTGATGGAATTGACTTTGAAGTCCCTGCTCCAAACAAAATCCTAATTAAAGGGATGGATAAAGAACTCGTTGGTGCTTTTGCTGCAGTTGTTCGTTCAGAGCGCGAGCCTGAACCTTACAAAGGCAAGGGGATTCGATACGAAGGAGAAGTCGTTCGTCGTAAGGTTGGTAAAACTGGTGGTAAAAAGGGCGCTAAGAAGTAATTAAATTAGGCAAGGGCCAAATCTCTTGCCAATCGTGAAAGGAGTGAGTTCCCTTTGATTAAGCGCATTGATCGAAGAGCTCTTCGCATCAAAAAGCATAAGAGTATCCGTAAGGCTATTGTTGGTGCTGCAGGACGTCCGCGTTTGGCAGTTTTCCGGAGCTTGAATCATATTTACGCTCAAGTAATCAATGATGAGCTCGGCGTAACACTGGTTGCTTCTTCTTCCCTCGATCCAGAGTTCAAAGCTACTGATCTGTCCGGTGGGAATACCGCTGGCGCACAAAAGGTCGGAGAATTGGTTGCGAAGAAAGCCCTTGAAAAAGGAATTACGCAAGTGGTATTTGATCGTGGAGGAAATATCTATCACGGTCGAATCTCCGCATTGGCGGGAGCAGCACGTGAAGCTGGACTCAGCTTCTAACCTTGGGTAAAGGAGGGAAAAATCAAATTGGCGAAATTCGAAGCTAACAAGTCGGATATGAATGAAAAAGTTGTTCATATAGCCCGTGTTGCCAAAGTTGTAAAGGGCGGACGTCGTTTCAGCTTTAGCGCACTCGTAGTGGTTGGAGACGGTAAAGGTCGTGTTGGTGCAGGACTAGGCAAAGCTGGTGAAGTGCCTGAGGCTATTCGCAAAGGAATTGAAGATGCGAAGAAAAACCTCTTCAGTATTCCTATGCACGGAACCACGATTACACATCCTATTATTGGAGTGTTTGGTGCTGGGCAAGTGTTGTTAAAGCCGGCTTCTAAAGGAACTGGAGTTATCGCCGGCGGCGCCGTTCGTGCGGTACTAGAAGTTGCCGGGGTACATGATATTTTGACGAAGTCTTTAGGTTCGGCAAACCCGCACAATATGGTCAATGCCACAATGGCGGCGTTAAAATCTCTAAAACGTCCTGAGGATATTGCCAAACTCCGAGGTAAGACCGTAGCAGAAGTTCTAGGTTAAGGAGGGTTGGTCATGAAAGTAAAAGTGACACTGACAAAGAGTCCGATCGGTTATTCCAAAGCACAACACAAAGTGATACAAGCACTTGGCTTAGGTAAAGTAGGATCAAGTGCAGTTCATGAGGACTCCCCTGGGATTCTAGGGATGGTTCATAAATGCATGCACTTGGTTACTATAGAAACACAAGCTCAATAGAAGGAGGTGTAGGCGAGCATGAAACTGCATGAACTAAAGCCTGCTGAAGGATCAACACATGCACCTAAGCGATTGGGCCGTGGCATTGGATCCGGACATGGTAAAACTTCCGGTAAAGGTCACAAAGGTCAAAACTCGCGCTCGGGCGGCGGTGTCCGTCCAGGTTTTGAAGGCGGACAAAATCCATTGTTCCGCAGAATGCCGAAGCGTGGCTTTAATAATATCTCAAGGAAAGAAATTGTTGCCTTGAATGTTCGCGATTTGGAACGTTTTGAGGTAGGCTCGGTAGTTACAATTGAAAGCCTCTTCGAGATCGGTCTTATTAAGGCCCTCAAAGATGGAGTTAAGATTTTAGCAACTGGGGAGTTGACCAAAGCTCTGACTGTAAAAATTGACAAGGTCAGTCCAGCCGCGGCAAAGAAAATTGTTGCTGCGGGTGGAAAAGTAGAGGTGGAATAGGATGATTATCGATTCCCTGAAGAATGCGTGGAACGTTGCGGATCTCAGGAAAAAAATCGGTTACACCCTTTTGATGTTTCTAATCTTCCGTATTGGAGCACATATTCCAACCCCCTTTATCGATCGTGATGTTCTGAATCAAATGTTTGGATCAGGAGCCATGATGAATTTCATGGACACAATTTCCGGTGGTTCCTTTAAAAGTTTGTCTGTATTTGCGCTGAGTATTACTCCGTATATTACAGCTTCCATCATTTTTCAGCTCTTAACGATTGTCCTTCCTTCTCTTGAACGGCTATCCAAAGAGGGTGACTACGGGCGTAAAAAGATTACACAATATACGCGCTACAGCACCGTCATACTAGGTTTTATTCAAGCGTTTGCACTGACCTTCGGGATACGTGGTGCCTTGATTATTCCAAGCCCTGTGATGAAGTGGCCAATTTATTTACTGGTAGCACTTGTTTTGACCGCTGGAACTGCGTTTCTAATGTGGCTCGGAGAGGCAATCACTGAGAAGGGAATCGGAAACGGCATTTCCCTAATCATCTTTGCAGGAATCGTCTCACGTGTTCCGAAAGCCATTACCTCTCTGTGGGACATGTTAAAAGTCGGGGAAATCAATGTTTTCTCTATTATTGGTTTGACTCTTATCATTGTTTTCATAACTGCAGGCGTTATCTATGTTCAAGAGGGACAACGACGAGTGTCGGTCCAATATGCTAAGCGGGTAGTTGGACGGCGGGTATATGGAGGTCAAAGCAGTCATATTCCGTTGAAAGTCAACCAGGCTGGTGTTATCCCTGTTATTTTTGCTATTTCCTTGCTTGCCTTTCCGCAAACGATGTCAACATGGGTTCCAAACTCAGGATTTTCGTTATTCGTGGCTAAGTGGTTTAGCATGAACGGTAGTATTACCTCGATACCTTACCTGTTGATTTACGGTGTGCTCATTATATTCTTTACTTACTTCTACACTGCTATTACCTTCAATCCAGTCGATGTAGCAGATAATTTGAAGAAGTATGGTGGATTCATTCCTGGCCTTCGTCCTGGTCGGCCCACTGCTGAATATTTGTCTAAGATATTGAGCCGAATTACACTGGCCGGCGGTTTATTTCTTGCCTTGATCGCTGTTCTACCGACATTAGTTATTGGACTCACTGGGCTCAAAAACATCTATTTTGGTGGAACGTCCCTTCTTATCGTAGTTGGGGTTGCTCTTGAGACGATGAAACAGATTGAATCCCAACTTATGTCGAGGCATTATCAAGGCTTTATGAAATAAAGAGGAGGAAGAGACATGAAAATCATATTAATGGGTGGCCCTGGAGCAGGAAAAGGAACGCAGGCGAATCCTCTCGTCGAACGTTTTGCTTTTCCGCATATTTCGACGGGAGACATGTTTAGAGCTGCCATTAAAAATGGAACAGAATTAGGATTAAAGGCTAAGTCCTACATGGATGCTGGTGGCTTAGTTCCTGATGAAGTGACCATTGGAATTGTCGCAGAACGATTAGCGCTACCGGATTGTGCGGATGGATTTCTCCTTGATGGTTTCCCACGGACTCTTGCGCAAGGCACGGCTTTAGCTCAGATTTTAGACCGTCTTGGCATGAAGCTTGATGGGGTGATTAACATCGAAGTTGATGAAGCGGTGTTAATACCTCGCTTAACCGGACGACGTGTATGCCGAAAGTGTGGAGCGTCCTATCATATGATCTTTAACAAACCTGAAACAGAAGGGGTTTGTGGTCAATGTTCGGGAGAGCTATATCAACGTACAGATGACAATGTAGAAACTGCTCAGAATCGTTTGAACGTCTATAATCAGCAAACAGAGCCGTTGATTGCCTTCTATCGAGAACAAGGATTGCTTAAGCGTATTAATGGAGATCAACCCATCGATAAGGTTTTTCAAGATATCCTTAAGGTTTTGGTCTAAGTAGCATGATTAAGCTGAAAAATGCGAAACAATTCGACAGGATGCGCATTGCGGGCCGAATCGTTGGTGAAACCCTTGCACTTATGCGCGAGCTCGCAAAGCCCGGTGTTACGACACTCGAATTAGATCGCATGGCTGAGGAATATATCCGCGCACAGGGTGCCGTACCGGCGTTTAAAGGCTATAATGGTTTCCCTGCAACGCTTTGTACCTCTGTAAATGAACAGGTAGTTCATGGAATACCTAGTTTAAGGTGTTTAGAATCTGGGGATATTATTAGTATCGATTGTGGTGCGGTTATAGATGGATTTTTTGGTGATGCGGCTGTGACCTTACCAATTGGAGAGGTAGATCAAGATCTCCAGAAACTATTAAGGGTGACTGAAGAGTCCCTGATGTTGGGTATTGCGCAGGCTAAGATAGGTAATCGTCTTTCTGACGTCTCTTATGCGGTCCAAACACATGTGGAAGCTAACGGACTTTCTGTCGTGCGTGATTATGTTGGGCACGGAATTGGAAGAGCCATGCATGAGGATCCCCAGATCCCTAATTTTGGCAAGCCCGGCCGGGGACCACGACTCGAGGTAGGTATGGCTTTGGCTATTGAGCCCATGGTAAACATGGGTACGTATGAAGTGCAGACGTTAAAGGATCACTGGACCGTGGTTACGAAAGATAGCCGGCCTTCGGCCCATTTCGAACACACGGTTGCGATTACGGAAAATGGCCTGGAAATTCTAACTCGATGCTAGGTGCGAAGCCATCGCGATTGTCAGAGGAGGGGTGAATGAGCATGTCAAAAGAAGACGTTATTGAAGTTGAAGGTAAGGTCTTGGAGCCATTGCCTAATGCCATGTTCCAAGTCGAGTTAGCGAATGGACACAAGGTTTTGGCACATGTCTCCGGGAAGATTCGCATGAATTTTATCCGGATTCTTCCGGGAGATCGGGTCACGGTGGAGCTTTCCCCCTATGACCTGTCCCGAGGACGAATCACATACAGGTTTAAGTAAGCAAAGGGAGGGATTACGGTGAAAGTAAAGCCTTCTGTTAAAAAGATCTGTGAAAAATGTAAAATTATTCGTCGCCATGGTATAGTCATGGTCATTTGTGAAAATCCGAAACACAAGCAAAGACAAGGCTAAAAGTTTCGGCTGCGCGGCTGATTGGAGCAAATCCTCCAATGCACCGATTTTATATTGATACAGAACTTAAATAGTTGGAGGTGTAAATTTTAGATGGCACGTATCGCTGGAGTAGACTTACCGCGCGAGAAACGTTTAGAGGTTGCCTTAACCTATATTTTTGGGATAGGGCTGCCGACTTCACATAAGATTCTCGCTAAATCGGGCGTAAGCCCGGATGTTCGAGTGCGTGACTTGTCAGAAGACGAGGTTAGCAAGCTTCGAGAAGTAATTGATAAAGAGTATAAGATTGAAGGCGACCTGCGTCGCGAAGTTTCCCTCAATATCAAGCGTCTTATGGAAATTGGTTCCTATCGTGGCCTGCGCCATCGTCGCGGACTTCCAGTTCGAGGTCAACGCACGAAAACCAATGCCCGCACTCGTAAGGGTCCGGCTAAGACTGTTGGAGCAAAACGTAAAAAGTAATAAGGGGGGATAACCGAGATGGCACGTAAAGTTGTCCGGACCAAACGCCGGGAACGTAAGAATATTGAAAGTGGAATTGCCCACATCAAATCCACGTTTAACAATACCATGGTGACCATTACGGATACCAGCGGGAACGCACTCTCTTGGTCAAGTGCGGGTTCGCTTGGCTTTAAAGGTTCTCGCAAGAGCACGCCTTTTGCCGCTCAAATGGCCGCAGAAACGTGTGCTAAAGTGGCAATGGAACATGGCTTAAAAGATGTTGAATGCTTCGTCAAAGGACCTGGGGCTGGACGTGAAGCTGCAATTCGTGCGCTACAAGCTGCAGGTTTGGAAGTAAACTTAATTAAAGACGTGACACCGATTCCACACAATGGCTGTCGGCCACCGAAACGCAGAAGGGTATAGGAGGTGTGTAATCATGGCTAGATATACTGGACCAGTCTGTCGCCTATGTCGGCGTGAGGGCTTAAAGTTATTTCTCAAAGGGGAACGTTGTTATACTGGAAAGTGCGCGATTGATCGTCGCCCACATCCTCCAGGTCAACACGGTCAAGCCCGTGCGAAAAAGCCTACTGAATATGGTCTTCAGTTACGAGAAAAACAAAAGGCACGTCGTATGTACGGTGTAATGGAAAAACAATTCAGACATTATTTTGATGTGGCTGTAAAACGAAAAGGTGTAGCCGGTGAAAACTTGCTCATTCTGTTGGAACGTCGACTAGACAATGTCATTTTCCATCTCGGTTTTGCGTCCTCACGTCCAGAAGCTCGTCAGCTTGTGAACCATGGACATTTTACCGTTAATGGTAAAAAAGTTGACATCGCTTCATATTCTGTACGAGTTGGGGAAGTCATTGCAGTTAAAGAGGGTAGCAAGAGCTCGCCCCGTATAAAACAACTTTTAGAAAATTTAGGATCGCGTACTGTACCTGGTTGGTTGAGCTTGGATGCCAATGCTGCTGCTGGAACTGTTATTGCACTTCCTACTCGTGAAGATATTCAACTACCCATCCAAGAACACCTCATCGTGGAGAAGTACTCCCGTTAATGTTGACGTTCTATCCATTTTGGTCGGATGGTTTGTATATCAAGTTCCCGAGAAAGAAGGTGCATTCCGACGTTAGAAATCGAGAAGCCCAGAATCGAGTGTATCGAGCGTTCTGAAGATAACTCTTATGCTAAATTTGTTGTTGAGCCTCTAGAACGAGGATATGGGATTACCTTGGGTAATTCTCTGAGGCGCATTCTGTTATCCTCTCTTCCAGGATCAGCGGTGACTTCAGTTAAGATCGAAGGGGTACTCCATGAGTTCTCAACGATTCCTGGTGTATTAGAAGATGTTACGGATATTATCCTCAACATAAAGTCCCTTGCTCTGAAAGGCTATACGGATGAACCTCGGGTTATTCGCATAGAGTCTCAGGGTGGAGGGGTTGTCAGGGCAGCTGATATCATTACTGACCCAGACATTGAGATATTGAATCCGGATCTGAAGATAGCGACATTAGATAATGATGGCCGACTATTTATGGAAATGACTGTAAGACGTGGCAAAGGCTATATTTCTGCGGACAAAAATAAGATGCCAGATGATGTCATCGGAGTTATCCCTATTGACTCCATTTATGCCCCGATTTATAAGGTCAACTACGCGGTAGAGGCTACCCGAGTCGGTCAAATCACGGACTATGACAAGCTAACCCTTGAAGCATGGTCTAATGGCAGTATCTCACCAGAGGAGGCTACCAGTGCGGCAGCAAAAATTCTGAGTGATCATCTGCGCCTTTTCATGGGACTCACTGATAAACTCAATAGTGTTGAGGTTATCGTGGAAAAAGAAGAGGATGCCAAAGATAAAATCCTTGAGATGACGATTGAGGAGCTTGATCTGTCTGTTCGTTCGTATAATTGCCTAAAACGGGCAGGGATTAACTCGGTTGAAGAGTTAACCCAAAAAACGGAGGAAGATATGATTAAAGTGCGTAACCTTGGTCGTAAGTCTTTGGAAGAAGTGGAATTTAAACTTAGAGACTTAGGGTTATTGTTCCGCCCAGCTGAGGACTAATTCGGTGCAAAAGGAGGGGAATGTAATTGGCTTACCGCAAGTTGGGTAAAAACACGGGTCATCGCGGGGCAATGTTGCGTAACATTGTCACTTCCCTGTTAAGACATGAGCGTATTCAAACGACAGAAGCGCGTGCCAAGGAACTGAATGCTATTGCTGAAAAGATGATTTCACTTGGCAAGCAAGGCGATTTGGCTGCACGTCGTTTAACGTTGGCTTATCTTATGGACGAAGATGTTGTTACAAAATTGTTTGATGTCATTGGGCCGAAATATGCTGACCGTCAGGGAGGCTATACTCGTATTATGAAACTCGGCTTACGTCGGGGAGATGCTGCCACAATGGTAATCATCGAACTCGTATAATGCGAGTTGTTAAAGGCCGGGTTGCTTACGTTGTTAAGCATGCCCGGCCTTTGCTGATTGAATCGCTGGTATAAGCGCAACTAGGCGGTCGCCGGCGGTCCCTTCTCGCCATCCTTGGCTACAGGGACACTTGACCATCCTTGGTCTGCGCCTGCGGCTGACAGAATGACTAATACGTGCGAAGACAGTGTCTTCGGGCGCCGGCCAAGTTTTCTTTATACACTAGGGGAGTGATCTCAGCTGATGAAAGTGCTCAACGTGAAGAACATTCATTATGGTAATATATTAAACGGAGTCCACTTTGACTGGCAACAGGGAGAGGTCATTGCCCTTATGGGGACCAATGGTTCTGGAAAATCTACCTTGGCTCGTCTCTTGGCAGGGCTCATCGAACCAATAAACGGGGAAATTTGCCTGGCAGTTGACGGCATTACGTGTGATTGGAATACAGTTAAGCGTTGGCAGGAGATTGGGCTTGTCGGGCAACATCCCAGACGACAAACAATCGGGGCAACCGTTGCAGAGGAATTAGGATTCGGGCTTTTGAACCTTGGATATGATATAGATTGGGTGCGCAACAGAGTTAGGGAGTTGGCAGTTAGCATAGGTTTAGAGGGTAAAGAAGACCAGTCCCCCTCAACGCTTTCAGGTGGAGAAAGGCAAAGGCTCGTTACTGCTGCCATCCTGGCACTTCAGCCATCGTTTCTGATCTTGGATGAGGCCTTAACTATGCTTGATGCGCGTGCTCAAGCGAATGTCCTGGATTTATTATTTCAAGCCCGTGCTGAAACCGGGCAACTTTGGATTACTCATGATATGGAACTTGCATCCCAGGCAGATCGACTATTAGTAGTCGTAAACGGGAAAATACTTGATATGGGTAAGCCACGAGAGGCTTTTGCAGACAATGAGACGCGGTTGCTCTTGGGCATTCAAGAAGTCTCGACTAATAAGATGCCGCTCAGAAAGAAACGTATTGACTCAACTCCGCAGAGTGAACATGTTTTAGAATGGAGACAGGCCAATTACGAATCACGTTTGTGGCTTAATAGTTTCGTAAGACAGGGTGAATTTATTGGAATTGTTGGTCCTTCTGGTTCTGGAAAAACAACCCTTTTAGAAAGTGTCGTTGGACTTATTCTACCATCTGAAGGACAACTTTTGGTGTGCGGTGATCAAATAACGAAAGCAAGATTAAAGATAACGCCCCGAAAAACTCGTTTAGTTCCTCAAGAGGCGGGTGAATACTTGATTGGCCGAAGTGTTTATCACGAGATATATTATGGAGACTCCAGACGAGAACTGATGCTAAATAAGCAAGAGAAGCTATTGTTATTAGAAGAGTTTGGTATCCCTTTAAATTATGCTGAGATCGCGCCAGAGCATCTTAGCGGTGGAGAACGACAAAAGGTTGCCTTAGCCGCTGCCTTGAGAACACGTCCTAAACTTCTATTGTTGGATGAGCCCTTACTTGGGCTGGATGCGACGAGCCGGGCGGGTATTCAGAGTATGATTTCCTCATGGGAAGAAATGACCATACTGTATGTAACCCACGATCTAAGTGAGGTCATACAGTATGCTGACCGTCTTTGGTTGGTCGAGAATGGGAAAGTAGTTTTAGATTGCGCTAGTGAGTATTGGGAAGAGCATCAGAAGCAATTTCGTGCAGCAGGCGTCCGCTGTTAAAGGAGGGAGAGCTTAATTAAAGTCTTTGAACTCTACTGGCCAGGCAATAGCATATTACACCGTCTTGATCCAAGGGTTAAGGTGGGAGGACTAGCCATAGTATCCTTAATTTTGACAATAACCGGGTGGCAGGGGCTTGGTCTAACCTCCTTTGCTCTTATTGGACTTGTGTTAATGAGTCGTACGCCGCTTAAAATATATCGTTCACTTATAGTAGTGCTTTTGTGGATGGGGTTGTTTTACGGATTGGCAGCAGGGTGGGTCTGGCCCGAAACGGGAGCTCTGTGGAATGGACATTGGTCACTGGACGGTCTTGAACAAGCTTCCTACATGCTTTGGCGCCTTGTGCTGATCTTTGCCTTGACTCGCCTTTATACGGCAGTAACAATGCCCCTTGATCAAGGGGTGGCAATAGCCTATTTCTTCAATCCACTCATCCGTATCACGCCCAAAGCCGCTGATTTTGCCCTTTTGCTTACCTTGACGCTGCGATTTATTCCCCTGATCTTGGAAGAGGCGACCTTCATTTGGAAAGCTAGAACGTTAAAAAGCGAGTGGCCATCTTCATGGCTAAAACGATCCTGGGAGTTAATTCAGCTCATTGTCCCACTTATTCTTTTAAGTTTGAGACGGGCTGAAGAACTGGCGGAAAACCTAATGTCACGTGGATATGGCTCGGGAAATTACCGAACGCTCATACTTCATGAATGGAATTCTGGGGACTACGTTGGAGTCCTGATCCTAGGAGTTTGGGGATTATTACTT
>DATMYU010000624.1:0-8423 GCA_035560775.1 Desulfosporosinus sp. | reverse complement strand
ATTTTACCTTTTATAGCGGCATTTTTCTTAATCAAGAGGAAATCAGAGTTAAAAACATGGGCAACGATACTGGGGATTTTTATCCTAGCAGCGGTGATTATCAATGTGTATCCGTCATTTGATCCTCACCATACAGAAGTTCTTACCATCTTTCATCTTCCTTTGTTTTTGTGGTTGGTCGTCGGAGCAACTTATATAGGCAGGGAGTGGCAAGGCAGCAAAGGGAGAATGAATTTTATACGCTTCACAGGTGAAGCCTTTATCTATGGTGTATTAGTCATGGCAGGTGTAATGGTGTTATTCCTGTTCACGCTAGTTATTTTCGAAGCCATCCAAATTGACGTCGAAAAATTTCTTGCAGAGTATTTACTGATTTATGGAGGGTGTGCGGCAGCCATGATTACTGTTTATTTAGTAGAGGCCAAAAAAAGCGTGGTGGAGAATTTTGCACCCATTTTGGCCAAAATATTCAGTCCGCTCTTCCTGATAATTATGGTTGCTTTCTTAATAGTTATGATTATTACCGGTAATAGTCCATTTATGGAAAGAGATTTCCTAATTGGATTCGATTTAATGCTGGCTTTAGTGCTGGGGTTGGTATTGTACGTCATTTCGGCGCGAGATATTCGCCAGCCAGCCAACTTGTTTGATTACTTGAATCTAGCCTTGATCATGGCGGCACTGGTTATCGACGGGGTTGCTTTATCGGCCATACTTTTCCGCTTGTCCGCCTTTGGCATTACCCCCAATAAGCTGGCCGCACTGGGGGAGAATCTAGCTTTGCTGGGCAACCTGGCCGGACTTGCCTGGTTATATATCGGGTATTTCAGGAAGAAATTTGATTTCACTAAGATCATAAAGTGGCAGACAGATTATCTCTATGTTTATTTCATTTGGACAGCAATTGTAGCCTTCATATTTCCGATTATTTTTAAGTTCAATTAATCCCTTACCTAGGCATCAGTTGAAAAACGACGTTGACGTTACTTCATTGAGGGATTTATATCGCAGGACAGGGCACGTGGAGTGCTTAATAGTGCCTATATCGGGGTAACTGAAAGCCTTGGTATGAGCGAGTTTGAGAAGGTGTATAGTCTTTTTTTTGTTAATTAAGTATCCTGAAAGACTGATCAGTGCGTTAACTTGTAAGTTGTATTCGTTAAGTACACGCCTAGACAATCAATAATCCCGACTGGCTTATTTGTCAGTCGGGATTATAATTTAGTTGCAATTGACTCGTAAGTCGAATTACTCTGTTTTTCTTAGGGCATCAAGACGTTGCATAACGATATAGGTAATCACACCGGAAATTATTGTTGTACTTTAATCTAGAAAGAAACAGTTGTGGGCAGGATATAATGGGAAAATGAAGAATTATAGATATAGTCGAAAATGCTCACTACCCGGTAACAGGAAGCGGAAAAACTTTGACCGCTACAAAGTTATGTCAACGACTTATGAATTGTGGAATAGGCGCGTCTAATTTCACCGGAGGTGGCCGATTACTATAGGTCGGATGGTAATTACTTTCTGAATTTCTACAGACAAAGGCGGTTTCACAATGGAAGAGATAAATCAAAACCAAGTTAAGGGACGGGTACTTCAAATATTCAAATATCTACAAGCACTTGATCAATTAAGAAATCCGGTTATTCGAGACTTTCAGCTTCAGCCGTGGAGCTTATGGATAAAGGATCTACCCAATTATCCCACGATCATGATCGGTGAGTTTGAGGATACATTCACTGAGGCAGTTGAAGACTCAGATTTATCCAGTGCCTATGTCTTAAAGGTTGGCAGGCCAACGCTAACCGATGCTCCACCCCCACCTCAAACTTACTATGCTATACTTAAAGACACCTGGATCAAGCCGGAACTTTCTGTTCAATTTAACTTAGAGAAAGTAGCAAAGTCAGAAGACGAGCAAGAGCTAACGGATGACTTTGTACTCCAGCAATACTTAGATGACTCAGCTTTTGCCGAGTGGTACGAGAGCAGAAATCTATGGGCCGAGCAAGAAATTCCAGCTCGACAGGCCATGGACGCTTATAACAAGCTCTACGAAATCTACGCTCGCTTAGAGCGCGAAGCCGAGCAATATGAATTGATCCTGGGGGATGGTTTATTGAATTGGAATCATCCAACAGGGTTAATTCGTCATCCTATCTTGTTGATGAGACTTAAACTTGAATTCGACCCATCAGTGCCGGTATTTTCCTTGACGGAATCTGAGCAGCCCGTAGAACTCTATACGAGCCTCTTTCGATCCGTCCAGGAAGTGACCGGGACGGTGATGAACTGCCTTAATGAAGAGCTGGAACAAAAACCGTTTCATCCTTTAGGCGGACAAGAAACTGAAGAGTTCTTAAAATGGCTCGTCGCCCAACTCTCTCCTTATGGACAAGTTCTTCAAGTGGGGGATAAACCGATCCAAGCGGAGTCGCCCTGGATCATTCGTGATCCGATGATCTTTATGCGCAAGCGTTCCTTGGGATTCAGTAAAGCCGTGGAAGAAATCATCAAGGATATTCCAGAACGTGATGAACTGCCGGGCTTCTTAGAAAATGTTGTTGGAGTTGACCATGACATTCTGCCCCTGGAATCGAATGAGCCCGTCAGATGTATCGATCCAAATGGGGAAGATGAAGAGATATTACTTAGTAAGCCTGCTAACTCTGAACAGTTGCAGATTGCCGATCGTTTGAATCGCTATAGTGCGGTTCTAGTCCAAGGTCCACCGGGAACGGGGAAAACGCACACCATTGCCAATCTAATCGGATATTTCTTGGCCCAAGGCAAAAGTATTCTGGTCACGAGTCACACTTCAAAAGCCCTTTCAGTTCTGCACGAGAAAATTGTGGCCCCTCTGCAACCACTGTGTCTGAGCGTCTTAACCGACGATAGCCGTAAACAACTCGAGAGTACGGTTGATGCCATCACCGAGAGATTAGCTAATAGTAACGCTGATCAGTTAGAACAAGAAGCACTTGTGCTGCAGAAAGATAGAATCGAGATTTTGAAGAAGCTTCGTGAAACTCGTCAGAAGCTTCTTCAAGCGCGCGCAGATGAATATCGTCCGGTCGTAATTGCCGGTGAAGAATACGACCCTGCTCAAGCCGCCCGCCAAGTGTATGAGCTGAGAGCCAGCGCCAACTGGATACCTAGTCCCGTTCGCTTAAGTGCCACTCTGCCTTTATCCGCTAGAGAATTAGAAAAACTCTATCATACCAATACGACGTTAACCTATGAAGACGAAAAGGAACTAGGCTATAGTTTGCCAGATCCTGAGCAGCTAATATCTCCCCATGAATTTGAGAATTTGGTGGCCAACTTCCTGACCTTATCAGGCGAAGATCTCGCCTTGGGAAAGGAGTATTGGTTGCCCAGTAGCGGACTAAACTCAGAACCGCTGGAATCCCAATTAATCGAACTTCAAGCAACCGTTAAGGTGATTCAAGGTGCCTCAAACTGGCAACTTTCCCTTCTCGAAGCAGGAATGCTGGGGGAGGAGTATCAGAGTCCTTGGCAGAACCTGATAACTCAGATTGAAAGAACTTGTACTACCGCTGTGAATTCTAAAGAAGCCCTGCTCGAATATAACCCTCTAGTCCAAGAGCATAGCTTACCTCACGAAGTTGAAGCGGTTCTGGAGGAAATCATTGAGCATCTGAAAGATGGAGGCTCACTTAATTTCTTTACTCTAATCACCAGAGGAAATTGGAAAACCCTCATCAATCTATCTCAAGTAAATGGTAAGCCCCCCAGTCGGCCAGAGCATTTTGAAGCCATAAAAGTTCTGCTTGAGTTAAGAAGCACGCGTACTAGACTTCTCGAACGCTGGGCAAGACAGGTCACGGTTCTTGAAGGCCCTAAACCTGCAGACTTAGGCTTAGAGCCTGAATACTCCTGTCGTCAATTTGTGGCGTTCATCACAGAGTCCTTAGAGTGGTATCCGAAACGCTGGGCCCCGCTAGTGGAGAAGCTGCAGACTTCAGGATTCCAATGGCAAGCATTTTATGAAAAGACAAAGGTTCAGCTGGGCAACTATGGAGAGCTCAGACGAATAGAAGAGGCCGTATCCCAAGACCTTTCTCAGCTAGTAACTTTTCAGGCTAAGCGATTAGCTTTAATTCAGTTAGAGACTCAGATCGATCAGTTAAAAAGCATTATTGAACAAGCCAAGGGTTCTTCAGCTCACGTTTCTCATGAACTTTTAACAGCAGTCCAAGCTTTGCAAGCACCTCGCTATCGCGAAGCTTATCAACGTCTCGTCAATTTAAAAGACCGTGCCCTCGATCTTGAGCTGAGAAAGGAATTATTAGCACGGTTGGAAAAAGCTGCCCCGGTTTGGGCTACAGAAATTTTTCAGCGCAAGGGTCAGCATGGGCAAGGAAGCTTACCGGGTAACCCTGCTGAAGCTTGGTTATGGCGCCAATTTGTGGACGAACTTGACGACCGGGCGAAAAAGTCAATGGAGGAGTTGCTCAATCAGATCACCTATCTCTCCAAACAGTTGAGGGATAAAACCGCCCTGCTCGTGGAGAAGAAGGCTTGGGCTGCTCAAGTAAGACGTACTACGGTGCGTCAACGTCAAGCGCTCAACGGCTGGAAACAACTAATGCATCGGATCGGCAAAGGAACCGGGAAGCGGGCGCCGGGATTTAGAATGGAAGCCCGAAAACTTATGCCCATCTGTCAAAGTGCTGTTCCGGTTTGGATCATGCCCTTAAGTCGAGTGGTGGAGAATTTCAATCCGCGAACCAATCGTTTTGATGTGGTCATCATCGATGAAGCAAGTCAGGCCGATGTTCTCGCCCTGGCTGCCCTTTATATGGGAAAACAAGTCATTGTAGTGGGAGACAATGAGCAAGTTAGTCCTTCTGCCGTCGGACAGAAACAAGAGGAAACGGATAAACTGATTGATGAGCATCTTGTTGGAATCCCGAATGCTAAGCTCTACGACGGATTGTTCTCGATCTATGATTTAGCAGGTACCGCCTTTCAGCCCATTTGTTTACGCGAGCATTTCCGCTGCGTAACACCCATTATCCAATTTAGCAACTACCTTTCCTATCAAGGCAAGATTAAACCTCTCCGTGATGAGAGTACGGTGAAGGTGCGCCCTCATACGGTTGCTTACCGGGTTCAGGACAGTACGAGCTACAAAAAGGTGAACGTTAATGAAGCCCAAGCCGTCGCTTCTCTGATCATTGCCTGCACAGAACAGCCGGAGTATCAGGAGGCCACGATGGGCGTTATTTCGCTGGTGGGCGAAGAACAAGCAGGTACAATTGATAGACTTCTTCAACAATATTTATCCGCTGAAGACTATAAAAAACGAAAAATCCAATGTGGTAATCCGGCTCAATTCCAGGGCGATGAACGGGACATCATTTTTCTTTCCCTGGTCGATGCTTCAGCCGGAGAGGGCCCCTTAAATAAGCGAGGCGAAGGGGCTAACGAAATGTTCAAAAAACGTTATAACGTTGCAGCCAGTCGGGCTCGTGATCAGTTATGGGTAGTCTACTCCCTAGATCCTGAAAATGATCTCAAGCCTGGGGATCTGCGCGGGGCACTTATTAAACATGCTCAAGATCCTCAAGCAATCATCAAAATGTTAGATACTGCTGAAAAAGAATCAGAATCAGAATTTGAAAAACAAGTGCTCTTTAGGCTCCGTCAAGCAAGTTACTTCGTTCATCCCCAGTGGAAAGTCGGTGGCTATAGAATTGATATGGTTGTCGAAAGTGGTGGTCAACGGGTCGCTTTGGAATGTGACGGAGATAAGTGGCATACTGAGGAGAATCTCGCGCAAGATATGGCCCGCCAAGCCATCCTGGAAAGACTCGGCTGGCGTTTTATTCGTATTCGCGGCAGTGAATTTTTTCGAGACCCCGAAGGGGTTATGCAGAAAATCTTTGAACGCTTAACCTATTTGGAAATGTTGCCTGAGGGGATTGGGTCAGAATCCAATTTCTTAGAAACAGAAGGGGATGATCTCAAAGCTAGAGTCATCCGGCGAGCAGATATTATCCGCAGACTTTGGCAGGGAGAAGACCTAGAGTCGGTTAGTGAGCCTGTTATAGACGATGGAGTCAGGCAACAGGAAGTTCTTGCTCAAAGCGATAAGGTGAAACAGTTTCAATCCGTAATGCTCATTAATAATGGTGAGGCAAGTTGCCCTTATGATTTTACACCCTTAGAAAAGGTCGACGCTGAGCTTGCGAACTATACCAGTGTCCAGAAGACCGAGGTGAGTCAGTACATTCCTGTACACCTTCTTTACTGTCCAATCTGCAAGAAGGCCTATATAAATAACTCTGTAAACAGCCATTTTATTCGACTAGCGGAGATTAAATATCTGACCATCGTTCCCTATGCGCCGGAGCGTTCGAAGGATATCTAAATAAATCCAGCATTAAAAATCAACTAATTTCTTACGAGGATTAGTTGCAGAGCTTTAGAGGTCATAAACCACACCTATTATTTCCCTAATTTGTTATACACGGTGTAAGCGTCATCAAGGTTGTATTGCTCTGATTCGTGATTACCCTTAGCTCCTGCTGTCACGAGTATATACTCCCTGCCATTTTTTTGAGCGAGACTGGCAAGGCATAGCCCGGCTTCAACAGTGTATCCAGTCTTGCCGCCCAAAATTTTTCCGCCGTCAACCACTGGATTCGTTATATTTTTAAACATTGTGTTCTGAAAGGTAATCCCGTTCGGATGTTTGTTTGTCGGTGCTATAGAGTAGCGAGAAGCAGTAAAAATATCCCGAAACGTGGTGTTTTGCAACGCATAACTCAGAAGTAGCGACAAATCCTTTACCGTCGTGTAGTGATTATTGTCTTGAAGTCCAGTAGAATTGGTAAAATGTGTATTGCTCATGCCGAGTACCCCTGCTTTTTGATTCATCATCTCGATGAATTTTTGTTCTGATCCCGCAATATGGTCGGCAAGTCCAATGCAGCATTCCGCTCCACTCGGCAGCATTATGCCATAAAGCAAATCAATGGCTCGGACTTTTTCATCTGGCTTGAACCCGGCCATGGATGCATCTGCCTTGTACAATTTCTGAAACAAGGAATTAGGAAGATCGACATTTTCCTGTAAATCCTGTAGCGACTCAATTGCAACGATTGCTGTCATGATTTTTGTCAAAGACGCGGGGTAAATCCTTTGCTTACTGTTTTTCTGCATCAAAACGCTATGATTATCCAGCCGAACGAGAATCGCATTGGAACTGTAGAGATTGTCTAAGGGTACGGAAACGGCAGAATCAGAGGCTACCTTTAACAAGGGAATCGACACGTCTTTATAGGGACTGATTTTTCTAAACAATGATTGGCCGTTAAGATCAATGTTAGAATTGTAAATAAAAATAATAACAACTATTAACAGGAGGACCCAAAACTTCGATTTTCTCTTCTTTGTTTTTCGCATCGATAAAAAACTCCTTATTCTGTGCTATTTCTATTTAAGCACTGAATCAGGAGCCATGTTGTAATTTCCTCTTATGAAGATCTTAAGATTTACTTATGATGGAAGCCTTACAGTAAATTTGGTGAGTTCTGAGTTGCTTTCCGCTGTGATTGTTCCGCCATGTGCCGTGACAATTTCTTTGGCAATCGCCAGCCCCAACCCAGCTCCGCCGGTGTTTGTGGAGCGGGCGGAGTCCAGTCGGTAAAATATTTCGAAGATATTGTCCAGCTTTTGGGCAGGAATCGGATCACCCTGATTGGTGAAAGTAATAACGACATATTCTCCCTCTTGGGACGCTGAAATGTCAATAACGCTGGTTTCGTAACTGTAGGCAATCGCGTTTTTCAGGATATTATTGAAGACACGGGCCAGCTTGTCAGCGTCCCCCACTAGGATGAGATCAGCGGCAACCTGAATAGTGGTTTGTTTTCCCTGGGGTGTGAGCATGGGGTAGAACTCGTCAACCATCTGCTGAAGCATAAAAGCGAGTTTTATTTTACCCTTATTCAAAACAATAGACTGTAGATTAAATCTTGTAATTTCAAAAAACTCATTGATTAAATCTTCTAGCCTAAAAGCTTTCGTTAAGGCTACCCCAGTGTATTTCGCTTTTTGCTCTGCTGGCATGTCTGGTGCTTCATCCAAAAGACTCAGGTACCCGATGACTGAAGCAAGTGGCGTCTTTAAATCATGCGCTAAATAAGTTATTAGATCATTTTTCCGATGCATTTCTATTTGCATAAGCTGCTGATGCTTTTGTGAACTTGCTTTTATCTTAATAAGTTGAGATTCAATTTCATAATATTTTTTGGGCAGGGTTAGGTCATCACTGTTTGACCGTATGAAGGAACTCATGGAGTCTGTAATAAAGGTGAGCTCTTTTTTACTTCTATGACGCGCATAAAAATGAGCAAAAATACTCGTGCATAATGCTAATATTA
>DATMYU010000623.1:0-5072 GCA_035560775.1 Desulfosporosinus sp. | reverse complement strand
ATTTTTCAGAATCTCATATCCCCCTTACCCCCGAAGGGTATCTTTACCCTAATATATTAGACTCTCGTTAATTTGTCAACCATTTTGGCTATAGTTTTTCACATTGTAGACTATTTATTACTAATCCAAATGCCCTGTTTTCGGTTATGTGTTTCTATCAACTTGCCCCTTGGTAATGAAAATTGCTATTACTTCTTTCAATTAAATCCCCCCATCTCAACTTCATCACATCGATTATGGTTTTAGTGGTTGCAATTGCATAAGGGTGGATGTTCCTGACTTTGTAAGTTGGATAAGCTCTGCACCATCGACAGAGATGTAATTTTCATCGCCCTGCAATTTGACCTCTGCAAGATGACCGTCTGTAATAATACTGGCTGTTTGATTATCATAGACGACTATTTGTCCGTTAACTCCAATGAGTGCACGGACTTTTTCGTTAAAGGGAATTGAACCTTCCCATTCAGTTTTCAGTGAAGGACTCCCTTTGATCAGTTCAAGATCGTCTGTAGTTTTAATCTTTACAAGTGTATTATTTTCTACTTCTCCGATATACACTTTTCCTTTTCTGACTCCTATAATTCTATCGTTGGTGTTTTTCGAGATGATTTGGCGCTTTCCATCACTTAAAGCGATAATTTGCTGGACAGCCCCCACTTTACTGTCAATATATAGTGTTCCGTATCGATCAGAGGCAGCCATATTATTGATATGCTCACCTAGTTTGTTTAGGGTACTCACCTTTTTCATAACATTTATTTTCATGAGTTGTTGTGTCGAGCCATTCACGACAGTTAAGTACATCAAATTAGTAGAGGTTGCCACAACAAATTGTTCGATTTTCCCGCCTTCTGAAATCTCTTCACTGCCGCTCGGTGGATCAAACGGATTTAAACGATCATCAGGAGCGATATCTTCATCACTATTCGGGAGTTCCAGTGAATACAGTTCTGTAAGTTGAGGACTTCCATACCGTTTTTCATATTTAGGTTCTGCAGGAACCTCTTTGGTCACAATCTTCGCTTGGTTGGGATCTTCTGTTTTCGACTCAATTAAAGGAGTCGAGACTATAGACTTAGAAGGGTACACTTTAACGGTTGTTACCTCATTTGGATTTTTCTTGGCATAAAAATAGAGTAAAATATTTCGATCGGGTAGCCATTGATACGTACAGACACCCAATGTTTGATCAGTTGTTGAGGGAGGTTTCTTTTCGAAAACAACGTTTCCCTTTTTAAGGTTGAAGATTTTAAGTGTACCGTTTTCCGAATAAGCCAAATAATCCTTGGCGTAGGAAACTTGAATATTAGTGAGATCAGATCCAGGAATGGTTGCTTTAAGCTGGGGAGTGATCGGTGGCTCATTATCTACGGACGTCAATCCCATAACTTTTTGAATTTGCTTATTCAGAAGGGAGTAGCCCCCCCATTGAAAAACGAGTGAAACTAATATCCAGACGAATAGGATACGCAGTTTCTTCTTCATGAGTAACTTCCTCCCTTTTAATCAATATTAATTCATTCGTTGACGCTATTCTGGCATGACCACAATGCCCGTCGGCAGGTAGCGTTCGCCAAAAATATTCCAGAGTTTACTAATCACTTTTCCGTTATAGACTAATACTGAAGAAGAGCCGCCATCCAAATTGGCCGCATTGATCGCGTCATAATCTTTGAATAAATTATAGAGGTCGCTCATTTTTGCTCCAAGGCTGGAGAGTTGTCGCCCATCGATTACGACAAGTATAATCGTGCCATCGGCTTTCTGTCCGATAGCAGTTCGTGGAGCAGCTCCCCAAGCTGAATCTTGAAATACACCCTTTTTTCCATCCTGTATTAAAGTCGGCCCAAACGATACAGCTTCTTGAATATCTTTCTTTTTAACATCATCAGCAGTAATTTGTCCGACGATCAGGTTACCATCCTTATCAAGGGCAACAATCTCTGTACTCTTGTTGCCTACATTGTTATGTACGATCACTCCATTATGGACGGTTAAACCGTCAGGAAAAGCTCCATTTCCTGTACCATTAGGGTCATAAAATCCTCCGCCATTTATACCTGCAATAGCTCCTGTGTCTTTAACGAAATCACTGACTCGTTCACCTGTGACCTCCAATTCTTTTGTCACAGCGACTTTTATCCGTTTTGGATCCTTTATTAGCATTACTTTGCCTTTAAAAGCCTTACCGTCAATATCTTCAATTGTGATACCAGCAGATGCCTCTGATACAGTACGCCCGATTGGGGTACTAAATTCTGAGTCTGTGTTATCATATTTGTTCACAATTTCACTAATTTCTTCATCAGAGAGAAATGCCTTAACAACCTGTGGATGCCTTGAAGAGAGAACGGAACCTACCGCTAAAGTTTTGGTTGCTTCGAATGGCCCCCAAAAAATGATAAAGGGCGCTAGGATGACATCAAATACTACATTGAACATAAAAAAGGCAATAATCATTTTTAGGCGTATCTTTCGTATTTTTCGTACTTTCCTCATGTTACCTCCATTAATTTCCATTCGTACTCTCTCACTCTCTAAGGAGTAACTACAAAAGCTGTGGGAACATAGCGTTCACCAAAAATATTGGGAATCTTATTCATGACTTTGCCCTGATAGAACATTTCCGAAGAAGAACCGCCATCGAGATTGACTGCATTCACCGCGTGATAATCCTTAAAGACATTCATAAGGTCATTTAGGGTTGCCCCAATACTCCACTTGGGTTGGCGTCCGTCAATGACAACAAAAATGATAGTCCCATCAGCCATTTGTCCTATTCCAGTTCGTGGGGCAATTCCCCAGCCACCGTCCCCTGAAATTACGGACTTACCCTTTACGATAAGATTAGGCGTAAACGTAACAGCTTCACGAATGTGTTTCTCCTCCAATTGCTTGGCCGTCATGTTACCGATGACCATTCTCCCCTGGTCATCAAATCCAACAATATTGACTTCTTTTTCGCCCACATTATTGTGGACTAGTTTTCCGTTCTGCATGGTTAGGCCTTCTGGAAAAGCTCCGTTTCCTTTACCATTTGGGTCATAAAATCCTCCGGCGTTAATTCCAGCAATGGCTCCCATATCTTTGACGAGCTCGCTGACCCTCTCTCCCGTAACGCCAATTTCTTTAGTAACGGCTAATTTAACTCGGGTCGGATCTTTGATTAGCATCACTTTGCCTTTGAAATTTGGTCCTGCGATATCCTCAACTGTTATTCCCGAGCTTGTATCGTCAATCTTCTTAGGAAGTCCAATTGCTCGTTCCCCACTGCTCCCTTGAGCTAGATTAGCGGTTTTACCTTCTTCTAAAGCAGGGTTTGCCTCCGCTTGAGCACTGGTGAAAGTCGCAAAGGCTATCAAGCCTATCGCCAGAACACCCATTAATGACCATTTAGCCGAAGCCTGTTTAAGCTTTCTATTTTTAAGCATGATTAGTCGCTTCTTGATTTGTGAATTTGAGCCACACAAACTTGCCAAGCTTGCCATTCGGGGCGCTGCAGAGTATGTCTCTGCCAGTTTAACAAGCGTATAGGCGTAGTCGTTGGACTGCTCAGAATCAATTCGAGATGTTACTAAAGCATCACACGATATCTCTTGGTCTTCCCGCATTCGGTAAAAAGCGTACCAAATTAGTGGATTAAACCAGTGAATGACCATCAATACCTGGGTTAACCAATTTATCCATACATCCTTACGTTTGAAATGGATTAGCTCATGTAGAAATATGTGATTTACCTGTTCCGAACTAAATGTTTGCTCAATCCCGATTGGCAATAGTAACCTTGGATGAATTATGCCTAATAAAGATGGGCTGTTTACCTGTCTCGACTTATACAGAGGAATCTCGGTTTTTATCTTCAATTCCACTTTGACTTTATTGAACTCCTTCAGCAACCTTTGGTCAATCACCACAGCATGTCCAATGTTTTTATAAAACCGTTTGTTAACAATGACGGTGAGGATCGTCAATATCAAGATCCCTAAGAACCATATGTAGTACATTAGCTTATAAATGAACGGAAAGACGGTCCATGAATTTGCATTTTTAGCACTTGAGCGCTGGGTTTCAGTGCTCGGCGTGGCTTTGCTAAAATTGTTATCCGCAACAACCGTTTGCTCCAAATCAGATTGATCATTTTCAACGATAGCGGACGATGATTGTGTAGTTTGGTCAACGATCGATGCTATCATTTGCTGTATGCGGGAGGAATCGAGGTAATTATAAACACATACGGGCGTATTAGGTGTCCATGGTAATACTAAACCGATGATCAAAACTGACCATAACCCATACTGAAAGCGTGCTCCTAACTTATATCTGAGTACAAATTTCACGCCAATGAGAAACAGGATGAAAATGCTGGCTTTGGCAGATGTCGTCAATACCCAGTTAAAAACGCTAAGATAATTCGCCTGTAAGAGCGTTAGCATTTTCAGTCCTTCCTTTCTTCTAGGAGCTGTTTAAGTTCTTCAATGTCATCCTGAGAGAGTTTTTCCTCTTTAAGAAAGGTGACGAGCATAGGCTTAAGAGCTCCGCCAAATACTCGAGTCAGAAAGGACTTACTCTCGACTTTGACACACTCTTCCTCCGTCACTAAGGGATTGTAGAGATAAGCCCTTCCCTCTTCTTGGAAACCGAGGGCCCCCTTTTTAACCAATCTTCCTATTAAGGTCTTGATTGTATTTGGCTTCCAATCTGTTGATTGTTCTAATGCCTTAACAATCTCATTGGCGGTACTTGGAGTTGATTTCGACCAACAGATCTTCATGACTTCCCATTCTGCATCGGATATATTGGGTATCTCTAGCATACTAAGCCTTCTCTCTAGTCTGCGCTTACTTCTGTAGTTAATAGATATATTACATTCGTAATCGATGATTGTCAAGAACTTCTCTACATGCTTTAGTAAGTATACTACCCAAGCATAGCTGGACTTTGACAATAAAACTCTCAAAGATCTTATCGGGAGCCGTTGCCCATCCCTCCATGTAAGTAGAAATTTAATGATTTCGTTAACGAAGGCCTTTAAGACAAAAGACTAGTGCCTCGCAAATTGCGAGGTACTAGTC
>DATMYU010000622.1:0-2646 GCA_035560775.1 Desulfosporosinus sp. | reverse complement strand
CAATTACTCAAACTCAGAAATTGCTATTCTTTCTTTCTTTGTTTGTTGGAAAATTTTTTATAAATTTTGGAATGTATATTAATGCACATTAAACAAACATACAAGTAGCTATCAATGCATTTTCTGCTGGAATTCGTAAGAGCAAGTTTAAGTTTGAGGAAACGAGTGAAAGTGTAATTACTGTTTTGGAAAGAGGCAATATTAATTTTATGAACATCATAGATATTTGGAAGACGAAATCCCTAAGGCAGGTGCTTCGATCCGCAGAAAAAACTGATTTAAAGAAGAATCTTACCTCAACTGATCTTGCCGCTCTTGGAATCGGTGCAGTTCTTGGTACAGGGATTTTTGTTTCAACAGGAGTTGGTGCTCATTTAGCAGGCCCTGCAGTTGTTTTATCATTTATTGTAGCGGCAATAACAAGTGGACTGTGTGCTCTTACTTATGCTGAACTTGCGACAATGTTTCCGGTTGCAGGTAGTACTTATACTTATTCCTATATTGCTTTTGGCGAAATAGTAGCCTGGATAATAGGATGGGACTTAATGCTCGAGTATTTAGTTTCGTCAGCTGCCGTTGCATCTGGGTGGTCAGGAACCTTTGTCGGGCTGTTAAGTTCTGCAGGAGTTGCTTTACCTAAAGTAATAACTCAAGGACCCTCGGCAGGAGGGATTATTGATTTACCAGCAGTTGCTATAGTGATTCTTATAACCTGGATATTATTTGTAGGGATAAAAGAAAGTGTTAAATTGAACAATGTCATAGTTGTTGTAAAAATTGCGGCAATCGTTTTATTTATAGTACTGGGAGTATTTCATATTAGTGTAGCTAACTATAAGCCATTTGCTCCTTTTGGATGGGGTGGCGTCATGGCCGGTGCTTCAATTATGTTCTTTGCTTATATCGGTTTTGATGCAGTTTCTACGGCTGCAGAAGAAACTATCAATCCCAAAAGAGATGTCCCTAGAGGACTTGCTATTTGCCTTGCGGTTGTAATTATTCTCTATGTAACAGTTGCAATCGTTATAACGGGCATGGTTCCCTTTAAAGAAATAAGTCAGAATAATGCTATTCCTGAGGCATTGACAAAGTTTAGTCTCAACTGGGGGGCTGCGTTGGTTGGAACAGGTGCAGTCATTGGCATGATTTCAACACTGCTGGTCATGCTTTATGGTCAAATAAGAATATTTATGGTTATGTCAAGAGACGGGCTATTACCCAAGATGTTCTCAAAGATACACCCAGTTCATAAAACGCCGACTCTTTGCACAATAATCACAGGGCTTATCGCGGCGGTTATGGCCGGGACTTTACCCTTGCAAGAGATAATAAAACTATGTAATATTGGCACATTATTTGCCTTCGTCCTTGTTTCTATAGGTGTTATAGTACTTAGAAAAACTATGCCGGATGCTGAAAGAAAGTTCAGATGTCCATGGGTACCACTTATACCTGTCCTTACTATACTAGCTTGTCTTTATTTGATGGCCGCCCTACCGCTGGTTACGTGGATTAGATTTGTAATTTGGTTATTACTCGGACTAGTAATCTATTTCATATACGGTAGACATCATAGTGTACTCCAAAAGATTAAACCAAGGCAATATATAGCGTCCCCGGGTGGTTGGATAATGAACTGGAAAAAATAGATATTCGGCCACAGCCTATTGGGGGCTTGCATCTCAAAGGTAGATACTGATTTAAGGATAAAGACCATTCAGTGAAGTCTCTCACTGAATGGTCTTTTCCTTGGTTGGAATATGCAGAAATGGCTGGGTGAAAAGAATGCAGCGGATGCCCTCTGGCTCAATCGGTATCTTTTGCTCTTCAGGTAATGAGAAATAATGCCTAAGAGGCGCTCCGAATTTATTTTGGGGAGCCTCTTAGGCATTATTAAGGTCACTAGAAAAATCGTGACCAAATTCTTGAATAGAGACTTCAAACATACTTTTATGAGTGGTTATGAACAAGTGGCATAAAAATATCATCAACGATCTCAGTGAGTGTTTTATCGGATATCGGTTCATGGCTAATAAGAATTTCAAATCGTAAGAGATCTAAGGGCAGTGAAATAATCCGGGGAGTAATTTCTTCTAGCTTGACCTCTCCTCGCAGTTCAGCGTTTTTCAGAATCTTGATCATGGAGGTTGTCAACGTGCTTTCAGTTCCTGGGTGGATCATTTGAGGAATTGAAGAGATCAAATCGTTACCAAGATGTTCGAGTATGAGACCATGTAGGGTATCAGCACCAATAATTTCCAGGGGCTGGGCTATTCTTCGCAGCAGTATAAGCACATCATGGCTCAGATCTCCCGTATCTGGAATACTTTGGGGGTTGCTAAAGACATGCTTATGTAAGGCATCAACAACAAGTTGGCCCTTATTTGCCCAGCGACGATACACAACTGATTTATTTGTTTTTGCCCGTCTGGCAACTCCATCCATTGTAAGTTGGACATAGCCGACTTTAGAAAGTTCATCCCAAGCGGCTTGAAGTATGTCATCTTCCAGGATTTCACCACGGCGTCGTTTCCCTGTGGGGGAATTCTCACTACCAATGGACTGGACGGGCTTAGAAATTAGTTCACTATTTCGCTCATCCATATTATGTATTTCCTTCCTTCTTTATTTCTTATAGTTCTATTG
>DATMYU010000621.1:0-2232 GCA_035560775.1 Desulfosporosinus sp. | reverse complement strand
ATCGAGCCCATGCTGAAGCACCGAAGAGATATGTTTCTATGTTTTCGCTTCGGTGCACATTTACTTCTGAAATTTTATTATGACCCATTTTCAACGTATACTACTTTATTTACCTTAGTCACAAATTATCCTCTAAATTTCTCTGATTTTGACTTGGTTAAGTGTGGCAAGTCCCAGAATTCCTTTTTTAACGGTACTTCATAGGTAATTTTTGTGTATTTTGTTTTATCATAGGTTTGACCCTTCAACAGATCAACGAGAAAACGCTCTCCATTAATTTTGTTTTCAATAACTACCATGCGGTTAGGACTACTCTGCTGTCTTTCCAAAATAAACTCTCCTATACTTCATAAATTATTTTAGCTCTGCTTATGATATTCGATAAAATTTATGGGATTCCTTCTATCATCTACATATCATTGCCAATTTGGAGAGAATATATAATAGACTTGGCTAGCGCCGATGGAGGTCAAAGGAGGTTCACATGGTAGGTTCTTGGGTTTCACTCTTACCCTTTTTCGTCGTTATACCTATTGCGATCCTATCCAAACAAGTTCAGCCAGGGTTGTTTGCGGGTTTAATTCTGGGGTGTTACCTTAAACAACCCAATATCTTTGGCGGAATTAAAACACTAATCTCCTATATCACGGACAACCTAGTTGAACCCAACAATATACGCATGATCATTTTCCTCTACGTTTTTGCAGGGCTTATCAGTTTAACCAAGATGACCGGAGGGATAAAAGGGTTTGTTGACCTTGTGGGTCGCAAAGTAAAAACAAAACGAGCCGCAATGCTACTCATTTGGCTTTCGACTATAGGAACCTTTAATAATCCCAACTTTCGGATAGTAACGATTGCACCCATTATGAAAATTTTGAAACAGCGATTACCTATTTCTGTGCATAAGATAGGCTTTGCGATTGACGTTACTTCAAATCCCGTCGTCGTACTTGTGCCTATTGCAACGGCCTTTGTAGGTTATATGGTTTCCTTGACGGAGACTGCCCTACAGCAGGTTGGAGTAAATGATAGTCCCTACAGTGTTTACATTAGAAGTATACCGTTTAATTTTTTTTCCCTTGTCATTATAGCGCTAGGGATCTACTATAGTTTTTTCAAACACTTCGGTAACGCTTCAGAAGAAACCGTTGGGGAAAGCCCTAATGCTCAGAAGGAAGAGGATGACCTTCAAAAGTGTTTGCGGGCCTATGAAAAGGATACTCCCAGTAAACCCTGGAACCTCCTGTTGCCTCTAGGCGTTGTATTGTTGATGACTCTCTTTTTAAGTTGGTGGGATGGCCACACTCAAGCGAGTGGCTTTATTGACGCCTTTATTAAAGCAGACGCACTAGGCGTAATGCTCGAAGCGTTGTTTATTACTTTGATTCTCTCCTTATTCTTTTATCTCGTTCAGCGCTTCAGTATTGCCAAATTAGTGACTCACTTTGTAAGTGGTGGCAACGAATTAGTTTCCGTCATCCTCATGCTGACCTTGGTCTGGGCCTTATCCGCAGTCTCTGAGGATTTAGGATTTTCGAAATATATCGCTTCACATTTGATTGGCTGGATTCCGCCTACCTTTATTGCCCCTGTCGTTTTTATATTAGGTAGCGTGCTTTCTTACTTCATCGGATCCTCTTGGGGAACTTGGGGCCTATTAATGCCGCTCGGAGTAACGCTTGCTCATCAGGCTGGGTCCAATATCATACTAGTTATAGGGGCGGTTTTTGCCAGCGGCACATTTGGGGCTTTTGCCTCACCTTTAAGTGACAATACGGTGGCCTTATGTACTATTCTTGATGTTCCGTTAATGGAATATGCTCGTTTTAAGTTGAAACCATCCTTAATTGCCGCAGGGATTAGTACGATCTTATTTGGGATTGCTTCACTATTTTAGCTGGCCGATAGTGCATCGCCTATCTTGAGATATCGCTCCAGTTCTATATTCATCAGGCTACCCGTACAATGTATTAACATTGTTTCTGGGGGGTACGCCATGCCAATCTTTGATTTTAACACAATTCAAAAAGTCGACCAGTTACTCACTATCTTTAGAACGTGCATTTCCGAGCCATTCCGTCATAATCCTCTAACTCGCCCCCATGGATTAAGCGATGAGGAGTTAATGGAATTAGAGTCTGTTTATTACACCTTGACCCTGATACTTTATGATTTCCATATGGGCGACCTTGAAAGGAAGAGAATCCACGGCAATATAGATAATTTCAT
>DATMYU010000620.1:0-2819 GCA_035560775.1 Desulfosporosinus sp. | reverse complement strand
CTTTTACCTTTTCCTTCCAAAATAGCAGAAATAATCCTAAGGTAAAATAAAAAGTCAGACCGTCTAAAACGTTCTGACCGTTCATATTCCAACTTAAACTGCAAAGGAGCATTGACGCTTTTCGTCCCCTGGGATGTGAATTTCGACTTCGATTCGTTTATGTGCTCTTCGATCTCATCGCGAATTAGAATATTTCTAAAAAAGGATCTTGGTCGGTCGTCCTGAGATCTATGAAGGCTTAGGGATTAATCCCTAAGCCTTCTTGTATGGTATAACTCGTAAAAAATCTAATCTTTTTTAGCCGTTGAAGTGATTGCTTGAAAGGCTCTCATCAGAACTTTTAGCAATTCACTAAAGATCACAACACTAAATGTGAATCCGATAATCTTAAACCAGAGATCCAATTCAAGCGGAACAGTTTTAAATACGTTTCCACCAAACTGTGTGACTAAGATCTGAACGAGGAAGGTCAAGAACACGACCCCTACCATGACTTTATTTCTAAGGAGATTAGGGAAAATGCTCGCGACTCCAAATTCCCTACTGTTAAAGGCATTCCATAACTGGAACAAGACGAAGGAAGTAAATACAATGGTCGATTGTTGTGCCTCGGTACCACCGAGTGCTTGAGTTTCCATGAGCATGAGTAAAGCAGTTACAATAAATAAACCATTGGTAAGGATTTTGAACAGCATGTCCTTGTTAACGATCGAAGCATTTCTCTTGATGGGCTGTTTTTCAAGCAAATGCTCTCTTGGCGGTTCTAGTCCTAAGGTTAAGGCTGGCGGTCCATCCATGATAATATTCACCCATAACAACTGTAGTGTCGTAAAGGGCATTTTAAACCCGAAGAGTTCCGCTAAGATAACCGTGACAAACGCAACAACATTCACTGTAAGCTGGAACTGAATAAAGCGCTGGAAATTTTCATAAATACCTCGTCCCCACTTAATAGCTTGAACTATTGTGGAGAAGGAGTCATCTAATAAGACAATATCCGCAGCTTCCTTGGATACTTCCGTTCCCGCGATCCCCATAGCAACCCCTACATCCGCGGCTTTTAAGGCAGGAGCATCGTTAATACCATCTCCCGTTACAACTACTGAGTTATTGTTTTCCTTCAAGAGTTTGACAACTCTCATTTTAGCTGTAGGATTTGACCGGGCGATGACCACAATTTTATCGAGTTTACTCTTTAACTCTTGATCACTCATCTCATCGATATCCGTGACTTCAAGTACCAAAGAGTCTTTTTTGACGATTCCTAGTTGATTGGCGATGGCTCTTGCCGTATTAATATTATCACCTGTTAATATTTTGACGGTTATGCCGGCTTGTCGACAGTGATCAATGGCTTCTTTAACGTCTGAACGCAGAGGATCTTCGATGCCTATAAAGCCTGTGAAAATAAGATTTTTTTCCACATTATAGACATCTTCCCATTCAGGCTGATCCGTAAAATCATTAAACGCAAATCCCAAGACTCTTCTGGCTTGATCCTGAAGTTTTATGATACTTTCTTCAATAATCGTTTTGTGTTCTGCCGTCATTGGGATAATCGTTCCATTATACAGAATCCGATTACAAATGCTTAATACTTTTTCAGGTGAACCCTTGGTATAGAGTCTGTAGCCCTTATCGTTTTCATAAGCTGTCGACATCATTTTTCTTGCCGACGTAAAATTATAATCAGCAACCGGTTCACCGAACTGCTTGCGATAATGCAGATAGTTGATATTATTCTTATCGGCACAGACAAGCAACGAGCACTCTGTAGGATTTCCCAGGAATTCGTACTTATCCTCTTTTTTTGAAATGTCGGCCGTAGAGTTTAAGCAAAAATTCTGAAGCATTACCTCACAGGGTATTTTATCGAGCGGTACGCCTAATCCATCGCACCAAACATCCATCACGGTCATTCTGTTTTCAGTCAAAGTCCCTGTTTTATCAGAACATATAACATTCACAGAGCCAATGGTTTCACAGGCTATCAACTTCCGAACTAAGGCGTTATTTTTAGCCATTTTTTGCATATTAAAAGCAAGTGTAATGGCCACCATGGTTGGCAAGCCCTCAGGCACTGCCGCTACAATCAGTGCTACGGAAGTAACAAAGGCATCTTTTATACCAGGCAGAGCCGCACTGATATTATCCAGCACCAGAATTCCATTTCGATACATATTGAACAATTCAAACAGGAAGATTCCTGCAGCTGCTATTGAACCAATGATGGAAATATTCTTTCCGAGATCGGCTAATTTTTGTTGAAGTGGCGTTTGCGAAGTCTCTTCTGATTTTAGTTCGTTCGCAATTTTGCCCATTTCAGTCTGGTCCCCGATGTAAGTGACAATGGCGATGACCCTACCTTCAAGCACCATAGTCCCTGAGTAGAGCATGTTTTTTCGTTCCGCAAGAGGACAATTTTCTCTTTCAATTTTAGCGGAACTCTTAGAAGCCGCTTCAGGTTCACCAGTAAGCATCGATTCGTCGATTCCGAGACTCGAAGAATGCACTACCCTGGCGTCTGCAGGAACTTTATCTCCCGTTTCCAGATGAATTATATCCCCTATGGTAAGTTCGCTCTGAGATATATAAGCTATTTTACCATCTCGTACTGCTTTCACATGAACGTCTTCACTCAACTTTGATAGGGCTTCAAAGGCTTTATCCGATTTACCCTCTTGAATAATGGCAATTGATGTGGCAATTAAGACAGCAACAAAGATTCCTAATCCATCCGCTATGTGACCCATTGCCAGGGATATCAAACCTGAAATTAAAAGTATGACAATCAATGGTTCTTTTAAACTGTCAAATAT
>DATMYU010000619.1:0-8254 GCA_035560775.1 Desulfosporosinus sp. | reverse complement strand
TTATATATGCTTTTTGAGGCATGGTAAATGGATATTATTTTTAGAATTTCTTAAAAGAAGGTGTAAGTTTCATGAATGTTAACAAAATGTTTTACCAAAATCTTTTCGAAGGTCTTTTGTCTGATCCTTGCGAAGTTGAATTCTGGGACGGGGATATCCAACAATATGGTGAAGGAGATACGAAGCTACGAATCATTTTACGTGAACCCATTCCTAAGGCTGAGCTCATCGGGGATGCTTCCCTAGCTTTAGGCAAAGCGTATATGCAAGATAAAATAGAAATCGAGGGAAGTGTCCGGGAGGTCATCGAATCTCTCTATAAGAACCAAGACAGCTTTTTACATCAAAGCCCAGCCTATCTGAAGTTGTCAAAATTCATTACCAATGGAGTTAGAAAAAGTAAAGAAAACGTGCAATATCATTATGACATTGGCAATGATTTTTATCGTTTATGGCTTGATGAAACGTTAACCTATTCTTGTGCATATTTTAAATCTCCAGAAGATACTTTAGTTCAAGCTCAGAAAAATAAAGTAGATCACATTCTGCGTAAACTCAATCTTCACAAAGGACAACGTTTGCTGGATATTGGCTGTGGTTGGGGAGAATTAATCCTCGCGGCCGCTCAGCAATATCAGGTTAAGGCCCTAGGCATCACACTTAGCCAAGAGCAGTTTGAGAAGGTTAGGAGCCGAATTGAGGATGAACATCTACAGGATTTGGTTGAAGTGCAATTATTGGATTATCGTGAGATCAAAAATCAAGTCTTCGATCGAGTCGTTAGCGTAGGAATGCTGGAGCATGTTGGAAGGGAACATTTGGATGAGTATTTTGCCTCTGTGCAAAAATTACTGATCGATGGAGGAATTTCTCTACTTCACTCCATCACAGGACGGGATGAACATGGTACAAATTCTTGGATTGATAAGTACATTTTCCCAGGGGGCTATATTCCCATGGCCTCTGAACTAATTAGTCAGATGGAACGTCACAATTTTTACTTACTTGATCTTGAAAGCCTCAGAAGTCACTATACCCGCACTTTAGAACATTGGAGTAATAACTTCGAGGAAGCCTTGCCGAAAATCCGTGAAACTAAAGATGAGTCCTTTATCCGTATGTGGCGCCTCTATCTTCAATCTTCTGCCGCTTCCTTTAACTGTGGGAACATTGACCTACACCAATTTTTATTCAGCAAAGGTCCCAATAACGACTTACCGTGGACCCGTGATTACATCTATAAATAAGCTCAGAAGTAACACTAAGCTAATATTTCACAGTAAAAGCCGGTTCTTCTACATTATGGAGAACCGGCTTTTAGTAATTAATTATATTCCCTATGGCTTAGATTATGGCTTAGATAGAGTTGTAGTTAAACCTCAGCTGGATAATTCTATTGAGTAAGTTTCCTTTATGTTTGATTGTTCAAAGAGGTTACAAGCAACTGTTCAAATTCTTCTTCGGTTAAAACCGGCACTCCCAATCCCTGCGCTTTCTCAAGCTTAGAGCCAGCTTTCTCTCCAGCAATAACGAAGGCCGTTTTTTTGCTGACGCTGCTTGCCGCTTTTCCGCCATGCTCTTCAATGATTTTCTCAATCTCCCGCCGCTCTAAGCGTTCTAAAGAACCGGTTACAACTATGCTTTTCCCGGCCAAGATCTGTGGCTTAGATGATTCTTCCGCGGTCATCGATACGCCAGCTTCACGCAATTTAGCTAGAAAACGTTGTGTGCTTTCCAGACTAAAAAACTGCACCAAACTTTCCGCCATAGTTGGTCCGACATCCGGAATCGCTTGCAGTTCTTCCACCGTTGCACACAGCAATTTATCCATTGACCCAAATGACTGGGCCAAAATCTTCCCGGATTTTTCTCCGGTATGACGGATTCCCAAAGCAAAAATCAAGGGAGCCAGACCTCGCTCTTTGCTATCTTGGATTGCCTTAAGTAGATTTTCCGTCGATTTCTTTCCCATTCGCTCTACAGGCGATAAATCATCGAAGGTTAAGGAGTAAAGATCGGCAGCATCCTCGATCAGTCGAGCATCTAGGAGCTGTTGAATGACGGCAGGGCCTAATCCATCAATTGCCATAGCATCGCGAGAAACAAAGTGAATAATTCCTTCACGCTGCCTAGCCGGACAGGATATACTGTGACAACGATAGGCGACTTCACCTTCGTCTTGCACGACTGGGTTCTGGCATTCCGGACAAAGGTCCGGCATTTCGAATATTCGTTCCTCACCGGTACGTTTTTCTGGTAACACCCGGACAACCTCTGGAATCACATCCCCTGCTTTTTGCAAGAGCACATAATCCCCGATACGGATATCCTTTTCTCGGATGTTATCCAGATTATGTAGGGTTGCACGACTCACTGTTGACCCTGCAACGGAAACTGCTTTTAGGACAGCGGTGGGTGTCAAAACCCCCGTTCGACCAACTCGAATGACAATGTCCTCAAGCAACGTTTCAACCTGCTCAGCCGGAAATTTATAAGCAATCGCCCAACGGGGACTTTTAGCTGTAAAACCAAGTTCCTGCTGAAGAGCGAACTCATTTACTTTAATCACCAGACCATCAATCTCATAGGGGAAACGATGTCGCTCTGAAGCCATTCCTTCACAATAATCAATGATCGTTTCCATATCGTCAAAAACCTTATACTCAGGATTTACGACAAATCCCTGCTGTTGTAAATAGGTAAGAACTTCTGTTTGATTATGTAAGCCCAATTCTTTCGCCGCCAACACTTGGTACGCAAAGTAGTCCAGCTTCCGCTGGGCTGTGATTTGAGGATTCAATTGCCGCAGAGATCCGGCTGCTGCATTACGTGGATTGGCAAACGTGGGTTGCCCTTCTTCTTCACGCTCTTGATTCAAACGAGCAAAAGAAGCTTTAGGCATGTATGCTTCTCCCCGGACACTTAACTTCGCAGCCAATTCGTTCAAATGCAGAGGAATGGATCCCACCGTTTTGACATTGGCAGTTATATCCTCTCCCACTATACCATCTCCACGGGTTGCCCCACGCACCATAAGCCCATCATCATAGGTTAAGGCAACTGTCAAGCCATCTATCTTGAGCTCGACAACATAGTCAACCACAGGGGCCACCTGGCGTACGCGTCGGTCAAACTCCCGTAAATCATCGGGAGCAAACGCATTACCTAAACTGAGGAGAGGGTCCAAATGCCGTACTTTGGTGTACTCTTTGGCCACCTCTCCCCCGACACGTTGAGTCGGAGAATCTGGAGTAACCCAGTTTGGATGGTTTGCTTCCAAGCTCAGCAACTCCCGCATGAGAGCATCGTATTGCGCATCCGTTATATGAGGCTGGTCGAGCCCATAATACTGCTTGTTTGCATCTTCAATTTCTTTACGCAGCGTTAAAACACGCTCAAATTCATCCCTCACTGAACTTCCTCCGATCTCCGTCACATCATCTGAGTAGTAATATTTAAGCGAAGTATTTTGTCATTTGTGGAACGACTTGCTTTTTGCGAGAAAGAACCCCTGGGAGATCGACGCTTCCATTGACAATTTCTTTGCCAAAGGCTTTAGCTACTTCTTCAGGGTTTTCGCCGGTAACGATCAACTCTGTGGTGTCTGTCAAGATGTCTGTAATCATCAGGCAGAGATAGGTCATTCCCTCAGCGACACGATGTGCCTCAATAGCTGCTGTTAAGACTGCTCGAACGTCTTCAAAACCAGCCATGCCCATGAGACTTACTTGTCCAATGCCAACCTTTTTTCCACCCATAGTAAAGGCCTTAAGGTCTTCTTCAATCATACTTTGAGGAGTACGATCGGCTATGTTAGAAGAAGCTTGGAACATCTCGATGCCGAAGGCCTTAGCATCAACACCGCAAATATCCGCAAGGTAGGCTGCAGTTTCCCGATCCAGGTCAGTGCAGGTAGGCGACTTAAAAATGACAGTATCCGAAAGAATAGCTGAGAGCAGAATTCCCGCAATCGCCTTTTCTGGAACTAACCCTTTTTCCTTGTAACACTGCGACACTATGGTACACGTGGAACCAAGAGGCTCAATCCGAATATAAATAGGATCTGAGGTCATAATACCACCTACTTTATGATGGTCAACGACTGCGATGAGTTGGGCTGTATCTGCGCCTATTACGGCTTGTCCAAACTCATTGTGGTCAACTAAGATTACTTTTTTAGGAGTAATGCTCAGTAAATCATAACGGCCGATGAGTCCAACAACCCGTCCTTCCATATCCAACACTGGATAGTTATAGAAACGTGTTTCTACCATCTTTTTCCGGACGTCATCAACTAAGTCATCTTGTTGAAACGAAATAAGATTTTCCGTGTGCATAACGCTGGCGACAGATACACTCGTCGGGAAAACGTTATTAATCGGACAATTATCATCTTCTTCGCAGATTACTCGTTCGGCGAAAGCCATACCGATATCTCCAATTGTAATAACACCAATCATTTTACCATCGTCATCCACAACTGGAAGTGTCTTTTTCTGTTTTTTGTCTTTCATGATCTGCCATGCATCGCGCAGAGACGTTGTAGCCACTACCGTATGAAATTCAGCACCCATCAGATCTTGAACTCTTATGTGTAAGTCCTCTAATACCATTGGAGCAGGTACTCCAAAGTAATTAAGTACAAATTCGGTTTCTTTATTGAGTTTTCCTGCTGAGCAAGCAACAACATTTGTCTCTCCAGTTAGTTCCTTTAGACGTGTTAAACCGATCGCTGAGCAAACTGAATCGGTATCTGGACTTCTATGCCCAACAATGTAAGTAATATTTTTCATAATAATTAACACCTAAGCCTTTCTTTATTTGAACTTTTTTTAATGTACAATAAGATCAAAGTTTTGTTAACTTGGCATACTCTGCTATCAGTTTTTTAATTACACCATCAAAAACAATGGTTAGTTCGGCAAGATTACCTTCCCCTTTAATGGAGACAATAATACCTCGGCCAAACGTTGCATGTTCCACCTTGTCACCTATATGATGCGCCTCACCCCCTTTCACAATAGGAGTACTCACGAAACCCTTTTCCCAAGAACCTGAACCTAAGGGAATCCTTCGATCCGGCGTGGCCTCCCGCCGCTGAGTCGGTTTGGGCGAAGTGCTAGAACGACGTTTTGGTGGATCAAGAGGATCTATATCAACCATTAATACCGCTGGAATCTCCGCTAAGAAGCGGGAGGGTTGATTATATTGTGTCTTGCCATAAAGCATTCGCATTTGGGCATTACATAGATAAAGTTTCTCCCTCGCCCGGGTAATTGCCACATAGCATAGTCGCCGTTCTTCCTCTAAAACGATCGGCTCCATTAGTGAGCGACTGCTGGGGAAAATTCCTTCCTCCATTCCGACCACAAAAACCACAGGAAACTCTAAGCCCTTCGCACTGTGCATTGTCATTAGAGCTACAGCTTCTTCCGCTTGATCTAGTTCGTCAATATCTGCAACCAAGGAAACTTGTTCTAAGAATCCGTTTAGACCTACAACAGTCTCCTCTGCTTCTTCTCCCTCGTTCAGCGCATTCTGTGCATATTGAGCTGCTTTGGCATCATACTCAGCCGTTACTGAGAGAAACTCCAACAAGTTTTGCAGACGGGTCTCTGCTTCTGGTGTGTCTTCCGCTTGAAGAATTGCTTTATACCCCGTCTTGGTTAGAATTGCTTCCACCAAATCTGTAACCGATGCTTCCTTAGAATACGTCACTAATCCTTGCATCATCTGTGCAAAACCGATCAAAGGCTTCTTGGCTCGTGTTGGCAAATCCGGAATATACTCCGCCTCTAAAATCGCTTCCAATACTGGCATTCCCTGTTCATTTGCATATTCCAAGATTTTCTCCAGTGCACTATCCCCAAGTCCACGTTTAGGCACACCAAGTACACGGGAAAAACTTATTTGATCAGCAGGGTTAGACAAGACTCTTAAATACGCTAAGATATCCTTGATTTCCATGCGCTGGTAGAATTTCAAGCCAGAGAAAACGCGATAGGGCGTAGCGGCTTTCATTAAACGCTCTTCAAGAGCCCTCGACTGAGCATTCGTTCGGTAAAGAATAGCAAACTCATTAAAAGGCCGTCCTTCGAGCTCATGTAACCGTTTAATACGCTCCACAACATAACCGGCCTCATCTCGCTCATCATCTCCAACATAACACACTAAAGGCTGCCCCTCAGAATTTTCCGTCCAAAGCGATTTTTCTTTACGCGATTCGTTATTTTTAACGACTGCATTGGCAGCCTCTAGAATATTTTGAGTTGAACGGTAATTCTGTTCGAGTTTGATGACCTTTGCTTCTGGATAATCTCGTTCAAAATCGAGAATATTTTGCACATCCGCACCGCGCCATCCATAGACCGAATTGTGAACCACTAAGCCTTCACATATAAACTGCCGAAGGTTTGGGATTGAGAGATCATAGACATCCCCCTCATACTCTTCCACTTCGACTTCTTCAATAATATCTTCAATAATATTGCCATTATCAAAAATGGGTACACTCATCGTAGCTCTCAAATGGGCAAAGGGCATAAATCGGAAACTTTCACCTTCCGTAAGTTTCGCCTTTCTATGGATTTCCAACCCCTCTTCTATTTGAGAGAGCTTTTTAGCATACTCATCTGCTTCATCATAGACAACTCTTTCTGTTTCCGTTCGCCACGTATTTCTTTGTCCATTACAAACAGGAAAGCCCCATCCTACTGCCTGACGTTTAAGTTCTTCTTCTGAGGTGATCAGCGCGATTCTATGGCTACAATAATTGGCCGCACCTGACTTTCTCCCCGCAAAAAAGTTTACATTTACAATCCGTCTAACGGATTGCCCTCTAATCACTGCACTACTGAAATGGTGCGGGTATTCTTCGAAAATCATCAGATCATTCATTATTTTTGCCGCTGCTTGATCGGTATTAACATATCTAAATAGCTTATCAATGTATTCCTGACCTATTACAAGCTTTTGTCCAGCAGAGTGAAACACCATCGTCGGAATTCCATAATTGACAGAAAGCAGTTGTTCATAATAAGCCGCCTCCGCCTTGTCCTTGCAAACCTTAAGAATCCACATTTTATCCGCATGCTCACCATTGAGGCGAACGAATAATCCGTTGACTATTTCACCCTTCCTGCTTCTTACTCCTTGAGTCTGACCAATCCGGTATCCCATGCCACGTTTGTACATTAAGTAAACGTAATAGACGCCTGGATTAGAGTTAACTCTTGCAAAGCCAATATGATTGGGAGTAGCTTTAATCACTTTGCCTGTTTGGGTCGTAATTTTGATTACAGGCCCATGGTAGTGTTTCTTGGCTATATGATCAACGGTCCCATGAACCGTTTCTCCCTGACCTGAAGCGCAGACAAGAGTTTGATTCACTTCGACATCCTCAATGGGGATAGTCCCGTTAGGAGTATTTACCTGCATCCCTTGAAGGATGCATTGATCATCATCCCCAACCACGCAAAGATTTCGATATTTACTAGCTAGAAGTTTTATCAGCATATATTGGGCATGATTGGTATCTTGGTACTCGTCCACCATGATATAACGGAATTTGTCTTGGTAATATTGAAAGACCTGCTCGCTTTGCTGAAAAAGCTGAACGGCGAGCATGATAATATCATCAAAATCCAAGGCATTATTATTTTTCAGCTTCTTCTGATACGATTTATAGATATCAACAACTTTTTGCTCAAAATAACCTGAGGCTATATGTGAAAACCTTTCCGGGTCTAACAGTTTATTTTTTGCATCACTGATGACTGCAGCGACACTTCGCACCGGGAATTTTTTTTCATCAAAGCCGTATTCCTTTAAACACGATTTCAGCAAAGATTGTTGGTCCCCGGAATCATAGATAACGAAATTCCGGTTATACCCCGGCAAAGTATCAATTTCTCGCCGCAGTATACGGACACAAGCGGAGTGAAACGTGCTAACCCATAACCCATACCCTTCACTGCCCACAAGTGTTGACACCCGTTCTCGCATCTCTTTTGCTGCTTTATTCGTAAATGTTATTGCTAATATCTCACCGGGTTGTATCCCCTGAGCAATTAAATGGGCAATTCGATAGGTGAGCACACGAGTCTTGCCCGATCCAGCGCCGGCAAGAATAAGAAGCGGCCCTTCTTTATGCTCAGCAGCTTCCCGTTGCACTGGATTTAGATCATCCAACCGATACATTAACAGCCCACCTCACTTCTTGTACATATTATAACATATCCAGACTTATCGCTGT
>DATMYU010000618.1:0-10874 GCA_035560775.1 Desulfosporosinus sp. | reverse complement strand
GCCTATACAGAAAGTTAAGTTTTGGGTGGCATAATTCGGGTGGTATAAGCGCAACTAGGCGGCCGTCGACGGTCCCTTCTCGCCATCACGGCGCACAAGCCATCCTTGGCGGCGCTCTAACCTCGAACGTCCTGTTCGAGTCTTGGCTTACAGGGACACTTGACCATCCTTGGTCATCGCCTGCGGCTGACAGAATGACTAATACGTGCGAAGACAGTGTCTTCGGGTGCCAGCCAAGTTTTCTTTACTGTATCTAGAGGCACGATGCATCGTGCCCGTTTCCGCCGTGTCCCTACAAGTCCGGCTAACCATATCTGCGATGTTCTAATCTCAAAAATCCTTATATGAGTCTTGCTTGGCGCATCATCGTTAAGAGCCAACGCTAGCTAGGGCTTCTTCGTAGTCGTTTTTAAGATTAAAGAGTTCTGTGTAAATATTAAAGACATGGGAACACTAAAATTGATGATTTACGTGAGGTGAATAACGTGCCCATCTCGAACGAAAAAGATAAGTCAATAACGTCACTCTCCTCGGATAATAACGACGCCAAGCCCTTGAACGTTCAAGAGTGGACCGACCTCAGACATCAGGTCACATTATTGGCAGAGACGCTGGAGAAGATGAGATTGGCTGAATACATTGCGTATTTGAATCGGCCCAAACGCCTTCTTTTGTTCAATTTCATGGTCGGTCTTGTGCGAGGATTGGGAACGGCCTTGGGCGCTGGACTCCTGGCAGGAGTTGCCTATTTCTTATTAAAACGTATAGTCGTCCTTAATTTGCCGGTTATTGGAGGGTTTATCGCAGAACTGAGTAAGTATGTTAATCAGCCTTAGACAAGATAGGGGGGCAGAGTATGAATGAACAAACGCGCTATACTAAACTGATTGAAATACTCCGTGAAGAGAGAAGAAATTCGTTGGAAACTGCGACAGAACTCATTGCTGGAGATATGCGAGAGTCCTTGGGCGAATTATCGCTCATAGACAATCATCCGGCAGATATTGCAACCGAGGTTTATGAGCGGTCTCGAGATGTAGCCCAACATGATCGCTTGGTTCACAGAGTGGAAGCGATTGATGTTGCTTTAGCACGCTATGAACAAGGTCTGTATGGTGTTTGCGAACACTGCGGTCATGAAATCCCGTTTGAACGACTGGAGGCGTTGCCCTACACTACTGCATGTACGAAATGTAGTCAGGAGGAGGAGACAGAGGAGCAACATTCATTACATCGCGAACCAGTTGAGAACGAACTTTTGAATCGCCCCTTTTCCCGAACCTTTAATGATGGTACTGATCGGGTAGAGTTTGACGGTGAAGACTCTTGGCAGGCTGTGGCTCGCTATGGAACCTCGGATTCTGCTCAGGATTTGGGGACAAACCGAGATGTCGTGGATCCCAATGACGTCTATGAAGATGCGGATGAAGTAATTGGGGCGGTACAAGATATTGAAACCATAGAAACCGAGAGGGAACCAGGCAATTCGTTCAACTATAGCAAGGGTGCTCCCTAACCGTAAACCTTCCCTCGGTATAGCCAAGCCAGTGAATGAAATGAAGCAAAGAGAACTTTCATTTCTACTCACCAATAGTTTGCCCCGCTTCTTGCCCTGTGTTAAGATGAAGGAAAACACTGGGGGGTGTAGTAGGTTGTTGGTTTGGCTTGCAATGATTGGGGTATGGATTATTGATCGTTTCTTAAAGATTCTGGTTCAAACGAACTTTATTGAGGGCGAGACGTTGAAAGTCATTCCTAAAGTGTTTCATTTGACGTATGTTCTAAATCCAGGCGCGGCGTTTGGTCTGATGGCCGGCCAGACCTGGATTTTTGTCGTTACCGCGCTTCTGGTTGTGGGCGGGGTAGTTTATGGCCAGTTTCGTATTCCACGTGGAGAAAAGCTCACTCGTCTGGCTATTGGGATGATCGGAGGCGGAGCTTTGGGAAACCTGTATGACCGACTCATGATTGGACGTGTGGTGGATTATCTGGATTTTCAGATTTGGCCTTTTGTTTTTAATTTTGCAGACAGTATGATTGTTGTTGGGGTGGGATTGTTGTTGTTTCTTATATATCGGCAAGAAAAGGAACAAGCTAAATCGATAGCGGAGGAAGCCAACCGATTAAAATAGAAGAATTGGCGGGGTTATGAGTGGAAAAAGAGATAATAGAATCGGCCATAGAGGATTTTGAATTCGATAAAGATGTTTCTGATGAAGAAAAACTGTTCTATGACCTTTCGGAAGGAATTCGCCTCGACGTAGGGTTGACTGATGTCATGGGGAAAAGCAGGTCTTTCGTGCAAGGTCTTATCACGCAGGAGTGTGTAAAAGTTAACGGTTCCCCCAAAAAAGCTAATTATAAAGTGCGTCAGGGTGATCGGGTTGAAGTGGAGATCCCTATTTTACGCGAGTCTACGGCCGAACCGGAAAACATCCCACTCGAGATCCTGTATGAAGATGAGGATGTCTTGGTTGTTAATAAGCGCCAGGGAATGGTGGTTCACCCGGCTCCAGGAGCATGGACGGGGACTATGGTCAATGCTTTGTTATTCCACTGCCATAATCTTTCGGGAATAAATGGGGTATTACGTCCAGGGATCGTGCATCGTATTGATAAAGATACGTCGGGTATTTTGGTGGTAGCTAAGAATGATATAGCTCATCAAGGCCTCGCTGCTCAACTTAAAGAACATACTATGGATCGAAAATATCTGGCGTTGGTTCACGGAGTGGTGTTAGAACCTTCTGGGACGGTTGATGCGCCCATTGGACGCGACCCATCTGATCGTAAGCGGATGGCCGTGGTTTTTAATCATTCTAAACCCGCAGTGACGCATTATACCGTATTAGAACGGTTTAGTGAGACTACCTATCTTGAAGTGCGTTTAGAGACAGGCCGAACGCATCAGATCCGTGTCCATATGGTCTATGTCAAGCATCCAGTTCTCGGGGACCCTGTGTATGGAACAAGGAAAAATAAGTTTGGCTTAAATGGACAAATGCTGCATGCTGCCCATTTGGGATTTGAGCATCCGCGCAGTGGGAAGTGGATGGAATTCGATGCCCCTGTGCCTAAGATGTTTGCAAACATTTTAGAAAAATTACGTGCGACCTAATCGTATACTGCTCCACGTCTAACCTTCACCCGTTCAGCTCTGGCCAACGATAATGTAATTCGTGTAAATATTTGGTATAATACGAAGGTGAGGGGGAATTTTGGATGCCATTATCTCAAGAAGAAAAGAAATACACATATGCTGACTATCTTAAGTTTCCAGACGATGAACGATGGGAAATTATTAATGGAATACCCTTTATGCAAGCAGCACCGTCACCGGCACATCAATTAATTTCTAGTGAATTTAATAGACAGTTTGCAAATTATTTACTAGGAAAGCGTTGCAAGGTTTATCCTGCACCATTCAGTGTTAGATTAACTAAGGGTGATGAAAGGCAGAATGAAGATATTACAAAAGTTGTTGAGCCTGACATTACCATCGTGTGTGATAAGTTCAAAATTGATGAGAAAGGCTGCAATGGTACTCCCGACCTGATAATTGAAGTTATATCCCCGTCTTCAATTCAGCGGGACAGGGTTACAAAATTTAATATGTATGAGGATGCTGGAGTTGGAGAATATTGGATTGTAGAGCCGGTCGGGAAAATTGTGAGTGTGTTCGTTTTACAAAGCAATAATCGATATGGTCGGCCGGATATTTATACTGAGAACGATAAAGTAGAAGTATCAATTTTTCCAGATCTCATAATTGAGTTATGCACAGTGTTCGATTTCGAATAGCCGTTATCAATAGCTGTTTTCTTAGTCTATGATTTTGTTCAACCATTCATCTCATTGACTTTTAGGTCATCATAAAGTAAACTTAGTAACAGTTATATGGCCTTTAATGAAGTCCTGTGAGGCTTGGGAAGGCAGACGGAAGCAAGTAGGACTGTCTGCTCTCAGATGGTTCTTTTTTGTACTTATCAGAAAGTATAACTTCGTTACATACTTTCTGTAGTATAAGTGCAACTAGGCGGCCGCCTACGCCTGCGGCTGACAGAATGGCTAACACGTGCGAAGACAGTGTCTTCAAGAAGGCTAATACGTGCGAAGACAGTGTCTTCGTGGGCGCCAGCCAAGTTTTCTTTATATTTTTCTATCTATCTTCAGACTCAAGGATAAGTCTCAGGGAGAAAGGAGTTAGTGAGCTTTGGAAGGAACGTTTAAAAGCAAAATCTTAGATGCGGATGGGATTCGCAGGGCGGTAACACGCATTGCGCACGAAATCGTGGAAAAAAATAAAGGTACAGATAAACTGGTCCTAGTAGGTATTCGTCGTCGAGGGGTGCCGTTGGCTGAACGGATTCAACAATATATTGAGGAGTTTGAAGGGGTAAAGGTTCCGCTTGGAATTCTGGATATCACCCTTTATCGAGATGACTTAAGTACCATTGACATACATCCGGTCGTCCATGAAACGGATGTCCCGGTGAGTATAGAAGGGAAGACCGTGGTTCTGATTGATGATGTGCTGTATACTGGGCGAACGGCTCGAGCAGCGTTAGATGCGATGATGGATTTAGGCAGGGCACAGCGTATCCAATTGGCGGTGCTTGTGGATCGTGGACACCGAGAATTGCCTATTCGGGCGGACTATGTCGGCAAGAATTTACCTACATCGGGGCGGGAAATTGTAGCCGTGCGTTTGCAGGACGTGGATGGAGAAGAAGATGTACTTTTGCTGCAACGCGAAGAAAGTAATACAAACTCATTGAAACTTTAACCTTTAAATGCTATCCAGAGAGATGGCCAAGGGGCGAGCGGGATAGGTTATGCCTATTATCAATCCTCTCCCTGTTGGGAAGAGGATTTTTTCTTTACTTTAATGGAATTAAGCATAAATTCAGAAGAATAATAAGAGTGAAAAAAGTTAGGGGGATTACCATGAAATGGCAGCGCAAAGACGTCTTAGGGATAGAGGATATGAGTGTTGAGGAAATTCGGCAGATTCTGCATACTGCAAAAGTAATGAAAGAAATCTTGATGCGCCCAATTAAGAAATTGCCCACGCTAAAAGGGAAATCAGTGGTTAATCTTTTCTACGAAGCAAGTACACGGACACGAACCTCTTTTGAAATGGCTGGAAAAGTGTTGGGGGCTGATACGACAAGTATTGCAGTTGCTCAGAGCAGCGTGAGCAAAGGGGAGAGTTTATACGATACAGCCAAGACGATTCAGGCGATGCGGGCTGACCTCGTGATTATTAGGCATTCTAGCTCAGGTTCTGCAAAATTTTTAGCAGATATTCTCGATGCGGGGGTCATTAATGCAGGAGATGGGCAGCATGCGCATCCTACCCAAGCATTACTGGATATTTTCACAATGGAGGAACAGCTAGGAGCAATGGATGGTAAGAAAGTTGTCATCGTGGGAGATGTTTTGCATTCCAGGGTTGCCCGGAGTAATGCCTGGTGTCTGCAAAAATTGGGTGTCGATGTGACTCTTGTGGGTCCTCCGACGCTGGTTCCAGTTGAAATGGAGGGTCTAGGGGTTAAATTAACCCATGATCTGGACGGAGCCTTACCTGGAGCAGATGTAGTGATGGCACTTCGTCTCCAGCTTGAGCGGCAGCAAAGCGGGCTATTCCCTAGCCTTCGTGAGTACAGTCATCTTTATGGATTGACGACAGAGCGCTTAAAGAAAACAGGAAAACAAAGTATTGTACTACATCCCGGACCTATGAATCGGAACGTAGAAATCTCCGATGATGTGGCTGATAGCGCAGAAGCTTTAATTGAGCGTCAGGTTACGAACGGTGTAGCCATACGCATGGCATTAATATATTTATTGATTGGGGGGTCTGGCAATGTGGTGGCTTAAAGAGGTATGGGTAATTGATCCGAGCCAAAAACTATCTGCACCCCGCGATGTTCTCGTTAAAGGTGGGCAGGTGTTAGAAATGGCTTCGTCAATGACAGAGGAAGAGGTACTAACGATAGCGCAGGGTGAACCGGTGGAAACGATTAACGCTAAAGGAAAGTTTGTTTTTCCAGGGCTGATTGATGTACATACTCATCTGCGTGAACCGGGACAAGAGGAAAAAGAGGATATTCTAAGTGGTTCGCGCGCTGCAGTGCGCGGAGGGTTTACGACGATTCTGGCCATGGCGAATACTAAACCAGTGATTGATAATCGGTCCCTTGTTGAATTCGTGCGCTTGCAGGGTGAACGTGCAGGATATGCTCATGTACTGCCGATAGGGACAGTGACCAAAGGCATGCAGGGGAGCGAACTAGTCGAAATGGTGGATATGAAAGAGGGCGGAGCTGCGGCCTTTTCTGATGACGGAAAAAATATTCAGAATGCAGAAATGATGCGGCTGGGTTTAGAATATGCCAAACTGACAGGGCTTCCCATTATCAGTCATTGCGAGGATAACGACTTGGCAGGAGATGGCCTAATGCGCCGTGGGGTGACGTCAGCACGGATGGGTTTAAAAGGGATCCCAGCCAGCGCAGAGAGTGTGATTGTGGCCAGGGATCTGCTCCTGGCTGAGGAAACTGGGGGAAAACTCCATCTGGCTCATATTTCCACGACGGAGAGCGTCAATTTAATTCGGGAAGCTAAAGCAAGGGGTGTGAATGTCACCGCTGAAGTCAACCCACATCACTTGATCTTGTGTGATGAAGATATAACTCTTACTGATACAGCTCTCAAGGTTAACCCTCCACTAGGGTCTCGCGGGGATAGAGAGTCACTCATTGAAGGACTTCGTGATGGGACCCTGGATATGATCGCGACCGACCACGCCCCACATACCCAGTCCGAAAAAGCTCGGCCCTTTGCGGAGGCTCCGTTTGGCATCGCGAGTTTAGAGACCGCGCTGAGTGCAGTATGGCAGTATCTGGTGTTACCAGGGCAGCTGAGCTTAGATCGAGTGATCGAGGCTTGGAGCTACTCGCCAGCACAGCGCTTTGGATTGAGTGGTGGAACGTTAAAGCCTGGATCTTCGGCAGACATGGTGCTTTTCGACCCGGATTTCTCCGAGGTGATTGATTCGGCAACGTTGGTTTCCAAAGCGCGAAATACCCCGTTCTTAGGCAAGACCCTACAAGGTCTTCCCGTCATGGTCTGGGTAGAAGGTCGGCTTGTCCAGAGAAATCGAACAGTTATATAAACCAATGGAATGTCTACCCCAATCGAAGCAAAAGAGAAGAACTCCACTTTATAGAAGTTGAGTTCTGAGGAATCGAATAAATTTATTTGTTTGATTTACTACGGTCAGAGAGGAAGTTTCGAACGTGGCATATCTTGTTTTCAAGGATGGGACAACTTTTGAGGGAGAAGCCTTTGGGGCTTGGCCGACAGGCGAGACCTTGGTGACTGAGCAGGAAGTGGTCTTCAATACGTCAATGAGCGGCTATCAAGAAATGGTGACGGATTTATCCTATGCCGGTCAGATTCTCGTCCTGACTCAACCTCAAATCGGAAATTATGGCTGGCATCACGAAGAAAATGAAGCGGATAAAACCCGCTTACAGGGACTGATCGTGCGGGAACTTTCCCAGGGAGAGGGAAGTTTGCATAGTGAAGGATCCTTGGAGGACTATTGCCAGCAGCACGATGTTCAAGGTTTAAAGGGCGTCGATACGCGAGCGTTGACCAGGTACTTGCGCCAATTTGGCACATTACCTGGCGTACTGGTTCAGACAAAGGACGTTGGGCTAGAGTTCTGGGCAAGTTTCAGAGGAGACGCTGAAGCTAAAGATAAAAGCGAACACTGGGTCTATCGGTCAACGGTCAAGGAAGCCTATGAAATTCCGGGACCAGGTCCCTTACTCGCGGTACTAGACTTCGGAGCCAAGCGCAATATTATTCGAAATCTTCAAGAACGAGGGTTCAGAATCATGGTGTTCCCGGCAGGGTCAACTCCTGCAGAGATTCTAAGGCATCATCCCAGTGGAGTTGTTTTGAGCAATGGTCCTGGAGATCCTGAAGAGTTACCGGAATGTGTGGCTACCGTACGTAGTTTGTATGACAAACTGCCGGTCTTAGGCATCTGCCTCGGGCATCAACTCTTGGCCTTGGCAGCGGGTGGAAAAACCTATAAACTGCCCTTTGGGCATCGTGGTGGGAATCACCCGGTCATCGATGTACGCTCAGGAAAAGCAACTATGACGGCCCAAAATCATGGCTACGCTGTACAAGAAGCGTCATTAAAGGACTCAGGGTTTGAAGTGACGTTGCGCAATCTCAACGATGGAACAGTAGAAGGAATGGAGCATCAGGTTTACCCAATCTTATCTGTTCAATTTCATCCAGAGGGTGCTCCGGGTCCTGAGGAAAATGCTGAACTATTTGACCGTTTTAAGGAAATTGTGGAGAGAAGTTTAATGAAAAAAAAGGGGAGAAGATAAGATGCCCAAGAAAGAGTGGAAGAAGGTTCTGGTGATCGGATCAGGCCCCATTGTCATTGGGCAGGCTGCCGAGTTTGACTATGCTGGCACGCAGGCCTGCAGGGCTCTGCGCGAAGAAGGGGTAGAAGTCATTCTCGTGAATTCTAACCCAGCAACCATTATGACGGATAAAGAAACTGCGGACCGAGTCTATATTGAACCTTTGACGGTTGAATATGTTGAACGAATCATTGAGCGAGAGAGGCCGGATGGGTTAATACCCACGATGGGCGGGCAAACCGGCCTGAACTTGGCCTATCAGCTGGCTAAACGAGGGGTCTTGGATCGTTGCGAGGTTACGCTGATGGGCACTTCCCTTAAAAGCATTGATCAAGCGGAAGATCGAGAAAGTTTTCGGGCTTTGATGCAGGAGCTCGGTGAACCGATCCCAGAAAGTAAGATTGTGTCCCGGGTTGAAGAGGCGCTTGTGTTTGCCAAAGAAACCGGCTACCCCCTCATTGTTCGTCCAGCCTTTACCTTGGGAGGAACCGGGGGAGGGATTGTCCAAAGTGATGAGGAATTAGAGCAGATTTCAGAAAGTGGCTTGCAGGCCAGCCTCATAGGTCAGATTCTAGTGGAGCGAAGTGTGGCCGGTTGGAAGGAAGTTGAGTTTGAAGTTCTACGCGATGCAGTCGGAAACTGCATCACGATTTGCCATATGGAAAACATGGATCCAGTCGGGATTCATACTGGGGATAGTATTGTCGTTGCACCTTGCCAAACCTTGACCGATCGGGAGGTTCAAACCTTACGCAGCGCGTCTCGCCGAATCGTAAATGGACTGGGGATTGAAGGTGGGTGCAATGTCCAGTTTGCTCTTCATCCCTCCCGTAATGAATACGTAGTGATCGAGGTCAATCCTCGGCTAAGCCGTTCTAGTGCCCTGGCCTCTAAGGCTACCGGATATCCGATCGCTAAGGTCGCTGCCAAAATCGCTTTGGGTTATGCGCTGACCGAAATTCAAAATGCGGTGACAGGGAAAACCTCGGCTTGTTTCGAGCCGGCTTTAGATTATGTTGTTGTTAAAATACCACGCTGGCCCTTTGATAAATTTACAGAGGCAGACCGGCGCTTGGGCACTCAGATGAAAGCAACCGGAGAAGTGATGGGTATTGGTCGGAACTTGGAGACCGCTCTGCTCAAAGCCATCCGTTCTCTTGATATAAAAGTATACGGGGTTCGATTACTGGAGCTTGAGGGTCTATCAGACGCTGAGCTTAAAACTGCGTGTCTAGAGCCCGATGATCGAATGCTGTTCGTTTTAGCGGAAGCTCTGAAGCGTGGCTGGACATCAGATTGGTTGGCTGAGGAGACAGGCTGGAATCGTTATTATCTGAATATCATACTTCGTTTGGTAGATCACACGGCTTTATTAGAAAAAGCACCGTGGGATAAAGAGCTGTTGCTTCGTGCTAAACGGCTAGGTTTTGCAGATTCGGAAATAGCGGCTATTTGGAAGAGTACGGAAGATGAGGTATATCGGTTCAGACTGGAGCAAGGACTTCGACCCGTTTTTAAAATGGTTGATACCTGTGCCGGAGAGTTTGAGGCCACAACACCCTACTTCTATTCCAGCTATGATGTGGAAGATGAGGGGGACGTTCATAAATTACCTAAAGTGGTCGTCTTAGGATCTGGACCGATCCGGATTGGGCAAGGGATTGAATTTGACTATTGTTCTGTGCACGCAGTCTTGGCCCTGCGCAGGGCCGGGTTTGAAAGTATTATTATTAACAACAATCCTGAGACGGTCTCGACGGACTTTGACACTGCCGATCGACTTTATTTCGAACCATTGACCTTGGAGGATGTCTCGGCAATTCTGAACAAGGAACAGCCCGATGGTGTGGTTGTTCAGTTCGGAGGGCAGACGGCCATTGGTTTGGCTAGTGGCCTAGCGAGGCGTGGCTACAGAATTTTGGGCACAACGGTTGAAGACATTGACCGCGCAGAGGAGCGGGGAACCTTTGATCGTGTTCTTCAAGAACTTGGGGCAAAACGGCCACGCGGAGGTGGGGCCACGAACATGGAACAAGTGGAACGTGTGGCTCAAGAGATAGGATTTCCCTTGGTGGTTCGTCCATCGTATGTGTTAGGCGGACGGGCCATGGATATTGTCTATGAAGCAAAGGAATTAGAGGCTGTTGTAAGGCGTGCCTTATCTGCCTCTTCGGATCAGGAGATCTGGATGGATCAATATCTGCTCGGGACAGAGGTGGAGGTCGATGCGATCTCCGACGGAGAAAATGTCTTCATCCCGGGGATTATGGAACATTTAGAAAGAGCGGGTGTTCATTCCGGAGATTCCATTGCGGTCTATCCGCCCCAAACGTTGGACTTAGATATGCAAAAGCGGATCATAGCTTTAACAGAATCGCTCGCAAGATCTTTGAAAATTAAAGGTTTACTAAATAT
>DATMYU010000617.1:0-9283 GCA_035560775.1 Desulfosporosinus sp. | reverse complement strand
TCAAGGGCTTTGGCCAGAGCGAAAAGGGTGAAGTTATTTTTATTTTTTGAAAAAAAGGATGAGCTAGAATGTCTATCTTAGATGTGAAAAAGCTAACCCTGCGTTTTGGTGGGTTAACAGCCGTGAGTGACCTTAGCTTCGAAATAGAAGAGAATTCAATTATGAGTCTGATCGGGCCAAATGGTGCAGGCAAGACGTCAGCTTTTAATTGCCTGACCGGTTTTTATAAGGGGAGTGAAGGAGAAATCCTTTTCCAAGGGAAAAGTATTTTTCGGCAAAAGCCGCATAAAATCACCAAGATGGGCATGGCTCGAACGTTTCAAAACTTGCGTCTCTTCAAAGATATGACAGTCTTGGAAAATGTCATGTCAGGCATGCATAGTCGCACTTCAGCAGGAATATTTGGAGCCATCTTGCGGCTGCCCGGCCAGGTTCACGAAGAGAAGCGGATTAGGCAGGTTAGCGAAGAGTGTCTGGATTTTGTCGGTATTTTAGATAAAGAAAGTCGTTTAGCTCGCAATTTGGCCTATGGAGACCAACGACGGGTGGAGTGGGCAAGAGCGTTAGCTACTCAGCCCAAACTCCTTTTGCTGGATGAACCCGCCGCTGGGCTTAACCAAGATGAGAAAGATCAGTTAGTAGGGTTAATCGGCCGAATTCGGAAGGAATTAGGAATTACGATCCTGTTGATTGAACATGATATGGGTCTCGTGATGAAGGTCTCGGAAAAGATCGTCGTCATTGACTACGGGCAGAAGATTGCCGAAGGGACAGCTGAAGAAGTTAAGAATAATCCGAGGGTCATTGAAGCCTACCTGGGAAAGGAGGATGAGGCATGAGCGATATAGCTCTCGTCCTGCGCAACTTAGAGACTTATTACGGAAAAATACATGCGCTCAAAGGGGTTAGTCTAGAGGTTCCGCGAGGGAAGATTGTTGCTTTGCTTGGGTCAAATGGCGCTGGAAAGACCACGACCTTAAAGACAATCTCCGGTTTAATCCAGTCTTCCTCTGGAAACATAGAGTTTTACGGGAAGGATATCAATAGAGAGAAAGCCCATAACATTGTCAGTATGGGGTTGATTCATGTACCGGAGGGGCGGCGAATTTTTAAGGACTTAACTGTCAAGGAAAACCTAGAGTTGGGTGGTTTCACCTTAAAAGATGAAGCACAGCGCCGCAAAGGAATAGAGCACGTCTTTGAAGTTTTCCCGCGGCTTAAAGACCGTCAGCGGCAGAGTGGCGGGACTTTATCCGGTGGAGAGCAGCAAATGCTGGCGATCGGACGAGCCATGATGACAGAACCAAGATTACTCTTATTGGATGAGCCTTCTATGGGTTTAGCTCCACTTGTCGTCCAAGATATTATGAGAATTATAAAGCAGTTGAATAATGAAGGAACGACCATCCTCCTTGTGGAACAAAATGCGAAAATTGCCTTAAAATTAGCTGATTACGGATATGTCTTGGAAACAGGTGAATTGGTCATGGAAGGAGATAGTGCTAAACTCAGTCAAGATGAGAGAATTATTAAAGCCTATCTCGGAGAGTGAGTTGAATTGAATTCTGCGCAGCAGAAAAGGGAGGTGTTGGTGTATGTCTCATACGGTTCAGGAACATAACTACATGGAGCGTGTGAATCGTTTGAAGAAGAGAGTGCTGGAAACCCGCCCGGAGATGGACCTTGAGAACGCAGCGATTCTGACAGAGGGATTTCGGGAGGCCGAAGGGGAGCCGCTGGTTGTACGAAAAGCTAAGGCTTTTCGTAAGCAGTGTAGGGAGAAGACGGTTACGATCTGGGACGACGAGCTCATCGTCGGTAGTTCCGGAAGCAAGACAAGGGCTGGTATTTTATGTGCCGATACCTGCTGGTCAGTGCTGAATGAGGAATTAGAAACGATCAACGAACGCCGCTATGACCCATTTTATCTGAAAACTGAGGATCGGAAAATCTTTGAATCTGAAATTCGCCCCTACTGGAAAGGCCACTCAACTTACGAGGAGTGGCTTGTTCAGATTCCCGACGATACGCGTGAATTGCGGGATAACGGGGTGGTATACATAGACCGTAAGGCTGTCCGCGGCTGGGGAGAAACGACCGCCGGGTATGAGTGGCTGATTCGCGAAGGAGTTTCGGGAATCAGCCAGGTGGTGGAGAAAAGGAAGGCTGAACTTGATATCACCGTGCCGGGTGATTACGAAAAGGATTACTATCTAAAATCCCTTTTGATTGTGGGCCAAGGGTTGATGTCCTTAGGGGAACGCTATGCTAGGGAAGCTGAGCGCTTAGCTGCCCAAGAAAAGGACTTACTAAGAAAAAAAGAACTTTTAGAGATAGCTGAAATTTGTCATCAGGTTCCTGCTAATCCAGCACGGACGTTTCGGGAAGCTTTGCAGTCGTTTTATTTCTATCAGATCGCTTTATTTATGGAGCAGAACGCGGCCAGCTATAATCCGGGGCGTATGGATCAGTATCTTTGGCCTTATTACAAGGCTGACCTGGAAGCGGGGCGCATCACCCCTGACGAGGCGCAGGAGCTGCTCGACTGTCTTTGGGTCAAATTCAGCGAGCCCTGCCTCTTTCAGGATGCCGTCACTGCTGAGTTCGCGGCAGGCTATCCGATGTTTCAGAACGTTTGTGTCGGAGGAGTGGATGACACTGGGAGGGACGCCGTCAACGATCTTTCCTATCTGATCCTTAAGGCTACTATGGAGGTGCAGCTCTATCAACCTTCTCTGTCGGTACGCTATAGCTTGGCCAAAAACCCCAACTCTTTCCTGAGAAAAGTCGTGGAGCTAATTAGCCTCGGTACAGGATTTCCCGCCTTCCACAACGACGACGTCGGAATCAGAATGCTTATGAACAAGGGAATTCCGCTGAAGGAAGCCTTTAATTGGAATCCGTGTGGCTGCGTAGAGACCAACCTGGAGGGGCGTCTACGCCAGTACACGGCGCTGGCGGACATCAACCTGGGGAGCATAATTGAGTTTGCACTTTTGGATGGTAAAAATAGAAAAAGCGGTCAATACATAGCGGTACGAACGGGCAACCCAGTCGAATTCCAATCCTATGAAGAGTTTCTAGCAGCCGTCAAGAAGCAGATCGAATATGTGACACGTGCCGTTGTAAAAGGCAGCCATGTCATCGATGAAGTCTGCAGGAATCGCCCGGTACCCGCGCTTTCCTTGTCCTTCAAGGAGTGTATCGCGAAGGTCAGCGACTACGCTTGGGGTGGAGCGAAATACAATGCTGGCAACGGCATTATTCTGATAGGTGTAGCGGACCTGATCAACAGTATGGCCGCCGTGCGACACATTGTCTACAGGACAAAGCAGGCGAGCATGGCTCAGTTGCTGGAGGCCCTGAACTGCGATTTTGAAGGGTACGAGGAACTGCGCAAGTTATGCCTTGATGCGCCTAAATATGGCAACGATGACCCGCTGGTGGATGATATTGCGGGGGATTTATTCACCTTTATGGCCGACGAGATCGAAAGATACAGCAGTAAATTTGGACGCATGACTCCCGGGATTCTCCCTGTGTCCGGTAATACGCCCTTTGGGCTTGAAGTTGGTGCGCTTCCGTCCGGTCGCCAGGCTTGGAAACCGCTGGCGGATGGCGTTAGTCCCAGTGGAGGAACAGACTTCAACGGACCGGGTTCGGTGCTGAAGTCTGTGGCGAATATTCCTCACGCCCGCTTTGTTCAGGGGACGCTACTGAATATGAAAGTAGAGCCGGGAATGCTGTCCAGCGAAAATGGCATAACCCAGATGATGGCTCTGCTGAAGAGCATGTGCAGTCTGGGTGTCTATCATGTGCAGTTCAATGTAATTGATCAAGCTAAATTGATCCGGGCGCAAAAAAATCCCGAGGAGTATAAGGGGCTCTTAGTTCGAGTGGCGGGCTATACGGCCTACTTTGTGGAACTTGGGAAAGACGTTCAGGACGAGATCATCGGACGCACCGTGCAACACGGGATTTCTGTGGGGTGAGCTTAATTAATGAATGATGGTGAAGCTGTGGGTTCTGTGCTGAGGATCGAGCGGACATCAATCTACGACGGGCAGGGACTTCGAACGGTGATTTTCCTCAAGGGGTGTCCGCTTAGCTGCCGCTGGTGTTCGACTCCTGAGTCGCAGTGCTCGACACCTCAAAAAGGTTACGCCCGCGACCGCTGCCTGGGATGTGGCAGGTGTGTGCGCTCCTGTCCGGAAGGAGCACTTTTGAGGGCAGAAGAGGGGCTAAAAGTACTCACCGATGCCTCAAAATGTAAGAATTGCTTTGTCTGTGTCGACAAATGCCTGCAAAATGCGCAGATAAGATACGGAAGTCTTATGTCCGTGGGAGACGTGGTACGGGAAATCGTCAAGGACGAGATTTTCTTTTTTCACTCCGGAGGTGGTGTTACGATCAGCGGAGGAGAACCCTTGAGCCAGTCCAATTTTGTCGCGGAAGTCCTGAGGGAGTGCAGAGAACTAGGCATTCACACGGCGATAGAGACCAGTCTTCATGCCCCCTACGAGAGCATCGAAAACGTTCTGCCCTGGCTCAATGTTCTCTATGTCGATCTTAAACATATGGATCAAGAGTTGCATAAACAGTGGGTTGGTCAAGATAATACACTCATTCTCGATAATCTCCGAAAGCTTGATCAAGCCAAGGATTTGTTGGAGATCATCGTGCGTCTTCCTCTGGTTCCAGGTGCTAATGATTCGGATGTTAGTCTGTCTGTCGCTGCCCAATTCTGCAGATCCTTGCAAAAAATCAAAGAGCTAGAGCTGTTGCCCTATCATCGTCTTGGTCTGGAAACCTATCGAAATCTTGAACTGGATTATTTCTTAAAAGAGTTGCTCCCGCCGTCGCGGGAACGGATTTTGGAACGGGCCAATTTTCTGGCGCTGCAAAATCCAGGCGTTCCAATTCGAGTCGAAGGTGGGATTGTTAGCAAAACGACTGTCTCGATGACCTAATACTAATTTGCATTTAAAGTGTGGGTAAGATCCAACTCCATAGTTCCAGTATTAACCTCTTAAAGCAATTAATTAATTCCATCGTTTATACGCTGATTAGTATAAGGTCGCATGGTTTGCTGGGGGAACGTGTAAAACCGTATCACCCATTGGGCAATACGGTTTCTGTCAAATGCCAGCTCGTAACATTCACATTAACTCCCAATAATTCTAAATCCTTCGGGAAGTGGGTCCAATGGATCTAGTACCAATTGGTTGAAGCCTACGATTTGTGCAGTCCCCGATACTTCGGTGAGAACCGCAGCATAGTCTCCTACCTTCGTTTCTGCGACGAACTTTCCCTCAAAGAGGGTGTTTATGATACTGTAATTGAGGAGGGTATCTCCCTTTTTAAATTCGCCTTTGTGATAGTGTAAAGCTACTCTTCCGCCAGTTCCAGTACCAGTTGGAGATCGATCGACCTGTCCTTCTGCGAAAATACAGACATTCTTGGTAATGAGTTTGTCTCCTTCTCTCACGGGGGTCTCGAAGAAAATAGTTCCATAAAGCCAATTAACCCCTGAGGTTGGATGGTTAAATTCCATTGCATCCATTACTTTATTTTTTATTTCCATGCCTATATGTACTAGTTTTTCGGTATTTTCAGGGGCCACAGTTAAGCCAACTTGTTTGCTATCCAGATAGACATAAAAGGCACCGCAATAGGCAACGTCCGCGGTGATAGTTCCTATACCATCAACATCAACAGTGATGTTTTCTTGATAGACGAAGCAGGGTACATTTTGGAATCTAACTCGCTTTACTTCTCCATTTTCGACGTCAGCGTAGGCCGTGATTCTTCCAGCCGGCGAGTCGATTTTGACGACTACTTCACCTTCATGAGAAACGATCATGCCAGTTTCTAGGGCGATCTTTGTCACTCCGATAATGCCATGCCCACACATGGAACTTAATCCTTCATTGTGGGTAAATAAGACTCCCAAATTACCATCTTCAGTCACCGGAGGAACAAGGATGCAGCCGTACATACCACTATGTCCTCGGGGCTCTAACATGATGAGTTTGCGTAAATGGTCATAGTTTTCCAGCATATACTGCCTCTTGGCGAGCATCGTCTGGCCATGAATCGGTGGTAAGCCGGATGTCACGATGCGAAGAGGTTCACCAGCAGTATGGGCGTCAATGCAATTGATGTAATGCTTGAAATTCATTCGTTTTGTCTCCTTCCTAGCGCAGTACAGGTACAGATTTTAAAAATTCACGACCCTTAAAAGATAAATTTCTGTCCGATGTCTTGTTTCAAGGCACTTTGATAAATTTGGTGAGCGGTTACAATGTCTAATACAGCTATTCCCACTGTCTTAAAGAGGGTGATTTCTTCTGGAGTTTCCCGTCCCGGGAGGTTGTTCGAGAGAACTTTACCAATTTCACCTGTGAATTTATCCATGGTAAGCGTTCCTTTAGATAATGGAATTATAAAATCACCAGACTCAGCCAGTACCGCTTCCTGGGAATCAAAGAAAATTTTAGCGGCTCGATGTATTATAACTTCATCTAATTCCTGCATGTTCGGCAGATAAGAGCCGACACCGTTGATATGTGCCCCTGCTTTGACTAGGCGTCCGTCGAAAACTGGTTGGCGAGATGTTGTCACAGCCGTTATGATATCGGCATTCGTGATTGCTTCCTCTGAGGTCTCTACTGCCCGAAGCAGCGTTTCGAAGTTCGCGAATTCCTCTTGCATTTGCGCGACAAACAGTTGGGTACGCTCAAAGTTAGTACCCACTATACGGACTTCCGTTAGCTTCCTCACCGTCAACATGGCCTCGAGCTGGCTTATGGCCTGTCCTCCCGTACCAATCAGTGCTCCAACATGAGCATCGGCACGAGCCAGTAAGTCGGTAGCCGCTCCTGCCGCCGCTCCGGTACGCAGTTGGGTGAGGTAGGTCCCGTCCAGAATACAGCATACTTCACCGCTTGTTCCATCGATCAACAGCATAGTTGCTGGAAGGGAGGGCAACCCCTTTTTGATGTTGTGGGGAAAAACCGAGACGATCTTTACTCCCATGCTGTCCAACTTTTCTACGTAACCCGGCATGAACAAAGTCTGACCCTCATAGTTGGGCACGCCAATATTAACCCTTAAAGGGACAACACTTCCACCTTCCGAGTAGATTCGAAATGCCTGTTTGTCGGCTCTCACAGCATCCTGCATGGTAAAGATTTGTTTGATGTCTTGTTTAGTTAGTAGCAGCACGATAACCCTCCACCTTTTCATTTGTTATAACATATCGATTCCAGCTAAATTTGTCAATGGATGTGCGAAGACTATAGAAGGTGGAGTATTAATTGTTCAAAACAGCCTCTCAGTAGTTTCAATGATTTGGTCGGTCCAATTATGCGAGGTCATTCTAGTTTGGGGGAGGGAGTTCTATAACCCTGTTCCGTTGGAACTCCATAAAAGGCAGAAAATAATTTGATGGGAATGTTTACAATGAAGAAAGTATTTTCCTTGATCTTAATTGTGGGGATTTGTCTATCGATTGTAATCTATTTATGGCAGTCACGGATTTTCAATTCAGGACAGATACCAGATATTACACCAAATCAGTTACAACAAAGGATAGAGAATGGTGAAAATTTTTATGTTTACTTCTATTCACCAACCTGTGAAGAGTGTATTGAATCCGAACCTAAGTTGCTTCAAGCCGTGAAAGAACTAATGATACGAAATATTGTCAAAGTAGATGTCCAAAAATTTGATTACTTACTCAAAGACCTTCAAATACCGGGAACCCCGTCTATTTATGTATATAATAATCATGTACTGATAAAAGGTATTACTGGAGGGTTTAAAACAGTTGATGAGTATAAGAACTTTTTTAAAGAAACAGGTGGGACAAGTTGATTTTTAAATTATTGCTGGCAGGTATTTACTTATTTGCTGGAGGTTCAAAGATTTTAAATCTCTACCTTTTCAAAGCCACCATTTTGGCTTATTATCCCTTTTTGCCAGAATTAGTGGCAGTATTGATGGCCATTGTGTTTCCCTGGGTGGAAATATTGGCTAGTTTATCTCTAGTTTTGAATTGGAAAACGAAGTATTCCAGCAGTTTTTTATTTTTGCTTTCCTTGTTTTTCTTGGTTCAAATAATCCTTAATTATAGCAACATTCTGCCCTATGGATGTGGGTGTTTTGGGTTTAGTGGACCGGAAAAAATTAGTTTATACCACGTATTTAGAGATTTTTTCATTATGCTTTTAGCAGGCTGGGTATGTTTAAGAGAATGGAAGAAATAGAGAATCATTGGTTTTCAAAATATCAGCTCGGTAGAAGTAGGAGTGGTGGGAATTTGATAATGGGCAAGATCTTTAACATAATGAAGTATTCCATTCATGATGGGCCGGGTATTCGGACAGCCGTCTTTTTTAAGGGCTGTCCTCTGAACTGCCAGTGGTGTCATAACCCAGAGAGCCAAGGCTTTGGTCAAGAGTTGATGTATCGGCCAGATCGGTGTGTCGGTTGTGGGCAGTGTCTGGAGATTTGTCCGAGCGGTGCAACCATTTCCGTTGAGGGAAAACTGGGGTACCTTAGAGATAAATGCCTAGTGTGCGGAGAATGTTGTACGGTTTGTCATGCGGGGGTTAGAGAGCTTGTTGCTAAGACGATGTCCGTGAGCGAGGTCATGGCTGAGATCGAGAAAGACGTCATCTTTTATGACGAATCGGGAGGGGGCGTAACGTTTTCGGGTGGAGAAGCGCTTATGCAGCCCGAATTTCTTCTGGAAATTCTTAAAAATTGTCGGAAGAAGGAAATCCACACTGCGCTAGAAACCTGTGGGTTAGTCACCTTCGATTCCTTAAAATCGATCAGCGACTACGTCAATCTCTTCCTTTATGATTTAAAGCTGATGGATAGTAGGAAGCACCAAGAGGTAACTGGGGTTCCTAATGAACTAATCTTAAGCAATCTGCGTTGGCTTACTGAGCACCATCCTAAGGTCATTGTCCGGGTAGCGATCATTCCGGGGATTAATGACGATGAAGAAAACCTTCGTCAAATAGGAGAATTTGTGGCATCTTTAAAACAGGTGACAGAGATTCATTGTTTGCCCTACCATAATGCGGGGGTGGATAAGTACCAGAAGCTTGGTCTTAAGTATGGCCTGCCAGACTTGCAATCCCTTGACAATGAGCGCATGGAGGAGATTGTTAGGAAATTGGAGGAGTTTGGTCTAACGGTAAAAATTGGGGGATAGCTTCGTTAACTACTAAAGGTTCTTTGAAATTTGTTAAATGGCAGGTATATAAGT
>DATMYU010000616.1:0-12238 GCA_035560775.1 Desulfosporosinus sp. | reverse complement strand
TATAAAATTTTTTCAGATTATAGATTTATCGAGGTATTCCAAGCATGATTATGGCAATATTTTTTCAAAGTAAAGCTCTGGTAAGATTGCCTTGACCAAGAAAAGGTCTTTTGCTTTGATGGAATCATTCAGCGGATTGCTGGTCTTCTGTTTGCAGCTTATCGTCCTTGAGCAGCTTATGATAAGGTTTGGCAGGGAAAAGAAGCGGCGCAAGAAACAACGTATCAATAAAACCTCTTTCGATATAATCAGTTTGCTCCAAAGGAAAGGTGCATTAGAAGCAGATAATATAAATAACGCGAAATTGGACAAGTCCTAAAAACAGTGTTCAGAAACCAAATGAATCCTTAGAGAAGGGCCTGGCAGCAGGTCAAATTCGTCGGCGCCGACGAATTTGACCTGCTGCCGTCAGCGCAACCCAAGTTTTCCCCAAAGCTTGCGAAAAACCATGGCAGGGCCATACTCTCTACTCCCATCACTCTTTCTCTTCCTGGAAAAATTATTTAGCAATTCCTGGGCATTTACTCTTAGGGCAAGGCCTTTGCGATTACTATTGATAATCCAAAGGAAGACCTGCAGGTTACTGAGGCCCTGGCCGCCTTTGATCCTTAATTTTATCAAGTGTCTGATCTTGTTGAGCAAGATTTTCGCTCAAGTTCATCTATCAGTTGACCTAAAGTGACTTTTGAAAGTTCCGCCTTCATAGCAGCTACGGCACTATCAAGATGCGGCGACAATAATCCGCGGACATTGCTCCCGATAGGGCAACTTCCCGATGTATTGGAATGAATCTTAAAGATTTCATCCGCATTATCCGATTCCACCGCTGCTTTCGATCCATTTTATGGCGCTCCGACAGTGATTTTTGTATCCCACAGGAAATAATTTACAGCCTGGCATTAAGTTTTCAAATGTCGCGTGCGTTACTTAAATCGAAAGACCCGGCTTTGGATAAGGCAATGGACGAAGTGGGGCATGTATATCGAGAAGTTATTCCCGATATGTTCATGGTGCTTATCCACTCAATTATTGGGCAACAAATATCCACCAAAGCCCAAGAAATCATTGGGGAGGGAGCATGTGATGGACTTGTGGATTACGCGCCAAAAACCGAGGCACAGAAAAAAGCCGCTGCCAATCCGGTAACACCGGTGATATCAATTGGCCAATGTATTTGACTGAATTGCCTGATAGTCTTGCTGTCCTGGGACTTATCGAATACACATTTATCTCTGCCTGGGTATTTGGCCGAGTGCGAACTAATAGATAGGCCTTGTTTGAGAATATATTATTTCTTAGATTTCTTGTTAGTTAAGAATAAAGCTGGAATGAGCAATACTAAGCTAAGGACTAAGGCTAACATGAAGCCATCGTGGTAAGCAGTGGTCATGAGTGGAATCGTTGGTACTTTACCTTGGGATGAAAGGCTAACAACCGTTGCAAGCACTGCTGAACCAAACGCGCCACCAATATTTTGCATGAGCCGAGTTCCAACACTGGCTTGCGCAATTTCTTGTTTGACCATGCCAGTGTAGGCATCAGTCATCATTGGAATGGTGACACCACCGATACCCATACCGCGAACAAACAAGACAACACTCACAACAATGAGTGAAGATGCCTCATTGAAGAAGACAAATGGAATTGTGCCAACGATGGCTAATATCAAACTTACCAAGACAACATTACGCGCACCCAATTTATCCGTTAGCTTACCAATCAATGGACGAGCAACTAACATACCGATACCTTGCGGAATCAAGATCAATCCGGCGCTCAAAACCGAGAAGCTCTTAATGTTTTGGAAAAACAAAGGTAATAACAACATTGGACCGTTGGTGGCAATCCCTGCCAGGAACAAGCCAACCATGACAGCACTGAAATTTTTTGACTTGAACAAGTGTAAGGGAAGAATTGCTTGTTCCTTTTTGATAGCTGCGTAAATCGTGTAGATGGCTAAAATTGCGACCCCGGCAACAACATAACCAATCGTCGTGCTGTTGTTAAATGTAGCATTCTTCGCTGCTTTAGTAATCCCATAAATCAAGGCGGATGAACTGGCACCCAATAAAATGATCCCAATAAAGTCGAATTTGGCTTTAATATTAGCCGGCGTGAAGTTAGGCAACTTCAAAATCATCAAAGCGATGGCAAGAATACCGATTGGAATGTTGACAAAGAAAATGTAACGCCAGGATAGGAATTGGACAATCACAGCCCCAATAACCGGGCCAAGGATTGGACCCAAGACCGTTGGGATACCAATGGTCGACATCAGACGTCCCATTCGCTCTCTTCCGGCGACTTCAATAGCCAATGTAGTCACTAATGTCATGATAAAGCCGGCACTGAAACCTTGAACAATCCGGAAAATAATCATTGAATTGATACTCCAGCTAAGTCCCGAAGCAATCGAAGCAGCCAAGAATAATACATTGGCACCAATCATTAACCATTTACCGTTGAAACGTTGAACCATCCAACCGGCAAGCGGCACCGAAATTGCCATGGCTAATACGTAACCCGTAATTACCCATTGAATTAAATCAAGTCCGATACTGAAATCAAGACTCAAGTGCTTGATGGCAATGTTGACCATTGTTGAATCAAGGAGTGGCATAACTGCTCCAAGCACTAAAATCCAAGCAATGTTCATGATGCTCTTTGGAATCGGCTCAAGTTCCGGAGCTATTTCATTCTTACTCATCGTAAATAAATCCTCCTTATTTTGTGCGGTGCTTGTGGCCAGCTTTTTTAACTTTAAAAGCGCCGAATTTCGGTTACAATGAAAGCATAGACTATAACGTCACGTTCGAGTCAAAGGCTTTTTGAAAAATATTTAAAAATATTTTATCGGCCTATTGAACAGATAGAAAGTAGGACGAAAATTGAAAAGTGTCAATGAAGTGAGCAAACTCTCCGGCGTAAGCCGCCGCACCTTGCAATATTATGATGAAATCGGATTATTGCCGCCCAGCGCAGTAAAAAAATCGGGCTACCGCCAATATGACGACGAGAGCTTGCGCCGATTGTGGAGCATTTTATTTTACAGGGAGCTTGGCATTTCCCTTGACGACATTCGGTTGCTGCTTGAAAATTCAAAGGAAATGGAAAAGGAGATCATGCGACAGCATAAACAAGTTCTCATGGAAAAACAATCTCAATTACAAAAAATGTTACTGTCAGTCGACCGTATCTTGAATGATGAGTTTGATATTTCAATGCTTAGGGATTTTGATAAGAATCGACTTGAAACGCTAAAGAAAACATATGCCAATGAAATCCGAGCATTAATGGAGAGTGCCTTTTTTCTTCCAGTAGTGAAAAGCGGCATATTCCCGGGCAGTGTATCTATTGTTAAAAACGCCTCGAATATAATGAACTTGGATTTCGGCAAGCTCATTGCACTCTGCGGGGATGTCATACAAAAGTTTTGCGAGGCCATGGAGGATGGCCCGGACAGCTTAGCGGCAAAAGAAGCAGTTGCTTCTTATAAGGAATTTATAAATACTTGGATTCCCTGCGACGATAAAGCTTTCCGCAAAATCGGACAGGCGTATTTGAGGTATAAAGAAGATTTGGATAAAAAGACACCGGGACTTGCGGAATTTGTATCTGAAGCTATTTTGCATGTGTATCAGTAACCAAACATTCTTGGCAGTATCTAATCCAGAGGCATTAATGTACGAACTCCTGTTATGTATCTTCGAGGAGGAGGTGAGTAAGCTTGGACAGGTGGCAGAGGCCTACGATGTTGCGGGTATGGCTACCTAGCTGGATGCACCTGTGATCAAACCTTTGCCAGCAGACCCATCTCATAACTCAGTTCCTTGAACGCTTTTTCCTAACTCTCGAAGCAAAAATTAATTTTAGCGGTAAGCAGCTTGATCTGGGCAACCGCCAGCTCTTTGCTCACTTTTTTTGCAAACCTGCCTTTTCCTGGGCTTGTACTAAGAATCTTACGCGCGTAAGATTCTTAGTACAAGCCCGGCCGGTTACCCTGCCTCCTCAGTCCTATCAACCGCCAATATTGTCAGTTCATCAGGGCATAAAAAAGCGGGGGTATCTTCGTTAGAAAATACTCCCCGATTTTTGCTCATTTCTGCTCAGAGCGGGTTATTCTTTAATTGCCGATATCCCCATAAAAATCTTCATCATACCGAAGCACGGGAACGGTTCTGATGTTGCTGTCCTTTGGCCAATTTTTTAAATGAAACATCGTCTTCGCTCCGCCATAACTTTCTCCTGCTACAACTAGGCATTTGCAGCTCCGAAATCAGAGCTCATTGGTGTTTGTTTGATCATCTAATCCTCCTTTCAGCGATCTATTGTCTCCATAATCCAGTCGGGATAGCGCTGCCCTGAAACTTTCTCAGGGGCCAGAGCTTCATCCAGCATTCTCATTTGGGTTTCATTCAATTCTATTCCACGGCAGCCAGGTTATCCTCCAGATGACTGCGATGCTTTGAACCGGGAATCGGTACGATATCCTCGCCCTTATGGAGCAGCCAGGCAAGGGCAATTTGAGCGGAGGTTACATTCTGATCAGCGGCAATGTCAAAGACAATTTGAGCCGCCCTTCTGTTTACATCAAAATTACTGCCCTGATACCGGGGATCTGCATGCCTGTAATCCTCTTCCGGATAGTCTTCTGCCCGCTGGACATCTCCTGTCAGAAAACCGCGGCCAAGTGGACAAAAAGGTACCAGACCGATCCCCAATTCCCGCAGAACCGGAATGATTTCCGACTCCAAATTGCGTTCCCATAAAGAATATTCACTTTGTAAAGCAGAGACAGGATGAACGGCATGGGCACGGCGTAGGTTGGCAATACCGGCTTCCGAAAGGCCGAAAAACCTTACTTTCCCCTCTTTTACCAGTTCTCCCACTGCACCGGCTACTTCCTCCATGGGTACCGCTGGATCAACACGGTGCTGGTAAAGAAGATCGATGTAATCCGTCTTTAAGCGGAGAAGAGATCCCTCCACCGCTTCACGTATCTGTTCCGGCCGGCTGGCCCTTTCAGCTCCTACCTGCTTACCATCCCTGAAAAGGAATCCGAATTTCGTAGCGATTACCACCTGGTCACGCCTGCCTTTAAAAGCACGTCCGAGGAGTACCTCATTGGTGAGAGGACCGTAGCCTTGTGCCGTATCAAAAAAATTACATCCCAAATCGATGGCACGGTGCAGTGTGACAATGGATTCCTTTTCATCTGCCGATCCGTAGTACTGACTCATACCCATACAGCCAAGCCCAAGCGCAGATACTTCAAGTCCTTGATTTCCGAGTTTACGTTTGCCTTTGCTTACCTTCATATTTTCCCCTCCTGCTCCCAAACCTGAATTAAGTGATACTTGCTTTTTCAGAGTATCTTTTTTAATTATTCCTTAAAACCCAGGTGGCAGGTAGTACATTTCTGCATATATATTGCCTAAAACTGCAAAACCGAATAATTTGTCTGATTGAGCTTTACCTTTGCCGGAGCTATACTTGATTGTAAGATTCCATGATTGATGGTCAAAAAATAAAGGTGAAGTGATATAATGCCGAAGCAAATACTAAAAACAACCCGTATACCGCTGCCGGATCAAAATCCTTCAAATAACCGGGAAATATTGTCTTGGCTAATTTCAATGGCCAAGAGGATTACTATTGCAGAAGGGAACACCAAGACAGCCCTCCCTTTTCTATCAATTTGCCGCCACACCTATGAGTCGCCCCTTATTCCAAGTGTACTGACACCAGCCTTTTGTCTTATTCTGCAAGGCTCAAAAGAACTGCACCTTGGAGAGCAGATTGTCCATTATTATGAAGGGGACTATCTGGCGTCCATCATTGATTTTCCTGCCTCCGGACGAGTGGTTGGAGCAACAAGGGAATTCCCCTATATCGGACTGCGCGTTGACTTTACTGCAGAAGAAGTTGCTTCCGTCGTGACTGAGGCTAAAATTGAACTTCCCTCCAGAAACAGGAAGCCAAGCACTGCTGCATTCATCGGAAAATCTGATCCAGATCTTCTTCAACTGTTTGTGCGCTTGCTTAGCCTCGCTCACAAATCCGAGACTCCTCCCTTTCTGTCTGCTCTCATGATGCGTGAAATGATTTATCGTTTAGTCTCAGGCAAATACGGACACCTTTTTCTTCAGCAAGCTCTCTATGACCAGCAGTCTGATGGCATAGGAAAAGCCATCGGCTGGATTAAAGAAAATTTCTCCCGCTCTTTTACTGCCTCTGAGCTTGCTAAGTTCAGTAATATGAGCGTATCAAGCCTTCAGCATAAGTTTAAAGAGATCACAACCATGGGACCTTTACAGTACCAGAAACAACTGCGCCTGCAGGAGTCCAGGCGTCTTATGCTGACCTGCTCCATGGATGTCACTACTGCCGCACTGGAAGTAGGCTATGAAAGTCCCTCGCAATTTAACCGGGAATACAGGAGACTCTTTGGTTTGTCCCCCCTTAAGGATATCAGAGCGCTGCAAAGAAATTCTTCCTTTTCTACTTCCCCATTCTCTCCTCCATCGCCTTAATCAAAAAACTATTCAGCATCTTTATATACTCCCCATGCACCTGGGCATCAACCTTTGCCAGCAGACCCATCAGAATATGGCATTACTCGTACCTTAGCTTCTGAAGGCGGTCGCACCAGCCGCGGCAACATGGGACTTATGATCAAGTACATCGAGTTTCTTTATGCTTGGCAAGCAGCCGAAGTCATCAAATTTAACGATGCAGAAAGTTTTTGGGCTGAGCAGGTGCGCGATTATTTTAATAACCTCCCCTTTACCTTGACAGCCGATCCATCGCGCACGATTGGAGCAAGTTTGGACGAACTGTTCGAACAAGCAAAAAAGCGCCGGAAAGAAAACCCGGGCACACAATTCTTAGGCACGATGCTTCAACATCTTGTCGCTGCGAAGCTATCTCTATTACTTCCGCCAGGCAAATTTGAAATTCATGGCGGTTCGGTTGCTGATTCGCCAACCGACCGCAGCGGCGATTTTGTAATCAGCAATACAATTTTTCATTGCACCACCGCCCCCAGAGAGCCTTTAATCCAGAAATGCAAAATGAATATCCACGCCGCTTGCCTTCCGGTAATCATTACTATCTTTAACCGGGTTCGTACGGCCCTTGACCTTGCAGCGGACGCTGATTTAAGCGGACAAATTGAAGTATGGGACATCCGGCAATTTCTTTCTACTAATGTTAACGAGCACAGCCTGTTTGACGGTACAGCACGAAACGCAAAACTTGCAGAGATTATTGAAAAATATACTGCTATTATTGACGAGAAGGAAACAGATCCCAGCCTGCGGATCGAATTTGAAGCGAAGTAGCGTTAGATGGAGGTACGACCTCCAATGAGACAAAGGCTTCCCTGAGAGAAATAAATCTCGGGGAAGCCTTTGTTGTTATACGCTTATTCTTCCTCCCTAGATCATCACGGGGCCAAGGATGCGAAAGCCATTGATACTGTCATCAATGATTTATTCGACCCACTTCAGCCTTAAAAACAGCTGCGTGCCGTCTGCGTCTCAAAAGGTTTAACCACCTGTAACAGCCGGCTTCACTAACCTTAGACTATTTTATTTTCTTAATCCGATATTTCTGCCTGCTGCTATTTGGCTTATCCGGCACAGTCATTTCGATCAACCCAAGTTCCAAGGCCGGACGCAAATAGTTATTGCTCAACGTAGGACGGTGTTTGAGTCTGAGCCGTTCTAAAAGCTCCTTTGCCGAAAGCGTTTCATTCCCCAAGGCAATCATCAGGCGTTTAACTTGCACGGTGACTTGCTCGCGCACTTGTTCGGTTTGAATAAGCTCCCGGATTGTCTATCAGTTTATCGTCCGTTTATATTGGCGTGTTAAACTAAAAACAACTATTTGAGCAAAAGAGGCGTTGGCATGAATACCATCATGATTGTTGATGATGACCCATATATCTGCGAACTTGTCAGCACGGTACTCAAAAACGAGGGCTTTATCACCTTTGAAGCGTCCGACGGGCGGGACGCTCTGCGAAAAATGACAGACACAAACCCTGACCTTTGTGTCATTGACCTTTTGATGCCGAATATGGACGGCTTTGAATTGTGCCGGAAACTTCGGCAATATTATGAGAACATGCCCATACTCATGCTGACAGCCCTGGATGATATAAGTCAAAAGGTCAAGGGGTATGAGCTTGGGACAGACGATTACCTCACCAAGCCCTTTGAACCGGCAGAGCTTATTATAAGAGTAAAGGCGCTGCTCCGGCGGTATAAAGTCCCTTCTTCCGAGGCTTTGAGTGTCGGAAAGCTGACGGTTGATAACAGCAGCCATACGATTTATCTAGGCAGCCAGCGTAGCGAGGATATTCCACTGAAAGAGTTTGAGGTTCTTTATAAACTCGCCCGCTCGCAGGGTAAAATAATTCCACGGGATCATTTTATTGAGGACATATGGGGTAATGATTTTGAGGGAAACGAGCGGACATTGGACGTTCACATCAATCGTTTGCGAGAGAGATTTCCAGCGGAACAATACGGTTTCAAAATTACCGCCATTCGCGGCATTGGCTATCGCTTAGAGGCGACCATATGAAAAAACACAAATGGTCTCAAACCCTTGGCTGGCTGCTTTGGTGCCTATTCATCATTGTCGGCGCGTTCACGGCGGGGTATTTTCTGACTATGCCGATTTACAAAATAATAGGCCGCCCGTCAGAGCCGGTATCCTATGTACTTTACGGACTCATCTCACTTGCCGTGTTAGCGTTGGAATGTTACTTGTTTTTCTTTATAGTCCGACATGCTCAGCCAGGAAAAGGAGCTGACTGGCTACATGATAGCTTTTTTAAGGTTGCCTCCGATGCCATGAGTCGAATTGCCCGTGGGGATTTTAGCGTGTTCCTCGACCCCAAAGACTTCAGGGATCAGCGTGAACTTGTCGAGAGCATCAATACCATGGCGAAAGCGCTTGGCACGCTGGAAACCTTGCGGCAGGATTTTGTTTCCAATGTTTCCCATGAAATCCAATCCCCCCTCACATCCATCGGCGGTTATGCGACGCTTTTGGAAAATGACGAGCTTGCGCCTGGGCAGCGGAAGCATTACCTGGATATTATCAAAGCCGAAAGCGCCCGCCTGTCAAAGTTAAGTTCAAATTTACTGAAACTTTCCTCACTGGATTCCGGTGTCGCCCCGCTTTCCAACCGTCAATTCCGCTTAGACAAACAATTGCAAAGCGCGGTGATTTTACTGGACCCCCAATGGTCGGAGAAAAATATATCGATAACAGCCGAACTCGACAAAGTGATGGTTTCCACTGACGAGGAACTTCTTTCCCAAGTCTGGATTAATCTCCTGCACAACGCCATCAAATTTACGCCGGAGGGTGGTACGATTCACATTACGCTTACCACAAAGGTTGGGAAAACGATCTGCGCCATTGCCGACAACGGCATGGGTATCTCCTCGGAGGATCAAATCCATATCTTTGAGCGCTTCTACAAAGTGGATAAATCCCGTGACCGCTCCCTTGGCGGTAATGGTCTGGGGCTGTCCCTTGTAAAAAAAATTGTGGAGTTGCATGGCGGCATGGTGAGTGTAGAAAGCGAGCAAGGAAAAGGAACAATCTTTATAGTCACCCTCTGAGTTTATATTCGTTTATATTCCGTTTACCCTCCGTTTATTTTGCAGGCTTAGGATAAAGCTGTAAACGAAACGGAGGGTATTTTTTATGACAAACACAAGGATGAAGGATAACGCAATTTTAGCGGTTGAAGCTCACGGCTTGGTAAAGACCTTTGGTGATAACAGGGCTGTTGATGGAGTGAGTCTGAGTATCCCGACAGGCAGTATCTGCGGTGTACTGGGACCGAACGGCGCGGGAAAAACGACGACAATCAATATGCTTGCCACGTTGTCAAAACCGGATGCGGGGAATGTGAAAATATTCGGTTATGATGTGCTGCGCGAAACTCAAATTGTGCGGCAACTGATTGGGTTGACAGGGCAATTCGCCTCGATCGACGAGGATCTGACTGCTTTGGAGAACCTGATGATTTTCGGTCGATTGTATGGATATTCTCGCCAAGATTCTAAGCGTAAAGGGAATGAACTCTTGGCAGAGTTTGGGCTTAGGGATGTGGCGAGCCGCCCATTGTCAAAGTTTTCCGGCGGTATGCGGCGCAGGCTTGACCTGGCGGTAAGTCTGATTTCCCAGCCGCCGCTAATCTTCCTTGACGAGCCGACAACAGGGCTTGACCCCAGGACTCGGACGCAGATGTGGCAGACAATACGCAATCTTGTAAAAGGCGGCTCGACGGTACTGCTAACGACCCAGTATCTTGATGAAGCCGATCAACTTGCCGACAACATTGTTGTCATCGACAAGGGACGAGTTGTTGCCAACGATACACCCGACGGATTGAAACGCTCCGTGGGAAGCAGTGCGTTGCATCTGACCGTCAAAGACGCAGATAAGGCCGCCAACGCGGCGCAAATCATCGGGCGCATACTCGCTGCGAAGGTTCATCTTGCGGAAGCCTCTGAGTTGATCGCGCCCATGGACAACACCGACAAACTGACCGATGTGCTGACGACGCTGAAAGATGCCGGAAATAGCGTTGTCCGGGGTAAACATCCTGCAACCGACCCTTGACGAGGTGTTCTTCGCGCTGACAGGTGAGGGTTCCCAAGCTAAAAAGGAGGAAAATTAACATGAAGAATCCAACCATCCTACCTGCCAACCAGCGCAACCTGAAAAATCGCGTCGAAGTTGGCACCACAATCAGAAACTCAGGCACCCTCGCCTATCGAGCGCTCTTAAAAATGTCCAAAAATCCCGAAATAGTTGTGGATTTCGTCGTCTTACCGGTTATGTTCACCTTGCTTTTCACCTTTTTGTTCGGAGGAGCGATTGCGGGCAACATCCCCAACTATCTGCCGATTGTTATCCCCGGGGTTTTGTTGATGTCATCTTTCACCAATTGTACCACCGCGGGTAGTAAACTGCGCGAGGATGTGGACAAAGGCACAACCAGCCGTTTTAAATCCATGCCGATTGCGCGAATTGCTCCCTTGGCGGGGAGTTTGACTGCCGACCTTGTACGCTACGTAATGGGGGGAATTACCGTTTTTACGACGGGATATATTCTCGGTTACTGACCCGAAGCAGGCATTCCCGCGGTGATTTTCAGCACACTTTTCGTGATGTTCGTTGCTTGGTGTCTGAGCTGGGTGTTTGCCTTCATTAGTCTGTGCACAAAGACTATTTCAACTGCGTCTGCGATTGGTGTCGTCGTAATGTTCCCGTTAGTATTCCTGTCGAACGCTTTTGTTCCGGCCGAAACGATGCCGAGCTGGCTGCAATATTTTGTCCTGCATATCAACCCGCTGTCTCGCGTCGTAATAGTGGTGCGGCAGTTGTTGGCTTATGGCACCATAGGCGCGGATTTTTGGTTCGCATTATTCGGCACTTTGGCGTTACTCATCGTATTCATTCCACTGACACTTATTACGTATAAGCGCAAGGCGTGATTCTCTTTACCTATTCAGGATCACGGTCTTCATCTTTAATGGCCACGACTTTGAATCCAGGAAACGGCTCTCCATCCATGAATTCTGCTTCTCCCTCCTGCAGTGCTTTTAAAAGAATATCCATGGCATCTGCAACTTTAGCCTCAAGCTGAAAATACATCGTTTTATAATCCGGCATCCTAATCTATACCCCCTATTTCAAGCAGCGGCAAGGCTCCGGGTCATGACTCGGTCCTGCCGTCTGCTTTTATAGGGGAAATTAAAAAGCGCATGCGAGGTTTTTTTTACCCTACACATGCGCTATGCTTCAATATTTGCTGAATCCTAAACACCCAACCCCCATCAACCGGAAGTAAACCGGCTGTGAACAGAACAGCGGTCCGCATAACCGATACGCGAACAGTCCTTTCCGCTGCCTGGGTCAGGAATAGGCTGATCTCTTGCTGCGTGAAGCCGCACAGTCTGCTCTCTGCCGACGTCCCAATATACTCGCTTCACCCTCAGCACAGGCACCTTGCTTGTGCATAAACGGGCAGCATTGTATAATAAAAATGTCGTCGTGGACAGTCTGTTACGTGTAGGTGCTGGTTCACCTGCTCGTGCCTGGAAGTGCTCCAACACTTTCAGGTCACGGCGACTTTTTAATTTCCACCTATTTCTAATTATAGCTTTTTTGACGGGGATTGCAAGGTATGGGAGAGGGGTAG
>DATMYU010000615.1:0-11836 GCA_035560775.1 Desulfosporosinus sp. | reverse complement strand
GTGATCTTTTAATAAAGAACGGTTTCATCATTGATGGTACAGGAAACCCTGGATTCTATGGCAATCTAGCTGTAGACAAAGGGAAGATTATAGATATCAACATTGAATGCGATGCTAAGAGAGTTATAGATGCTTCAGGTTTAATGGTATGTCCAGGTTTTATTGACCCCCATGTACATGAAGAACTTACAGTTTTAGCGAGCGGTAAGTTTGAGGAATTTTTACGCCAAGGGGTTACCACTACAGTCAATGGGAACTGTGGACATTCCATAACTCCTTATTCTTCAAACAATATCTATGAATATATGGCTGAAAGAGGGCTTATGTCTAGGATGACCAAAGAGAGAAATAAACGGGTCGTACCTGCCTGGACGAACTTCTCAGGCTATATAGATGTTATCAGAAATAAAGGTACCAACTTAAACATGGCCTTTCTCTTGGGACATGGTACATTAAGATGGAGCGTTATGGGAGGCGCTATAAATAGAAAACTGACCGTTGAAGATGAAAATAAAATGAGTTATCTGATTGAAGAGGGCCTAGAACAGGGGGCCTTAGGGATATCAACTGGCTTAACTTATAGTCCCAGCAAATATGCGAATACCGAAGAATTAATTAAGCTAGCTAAGGTAGTACAAAAACATGATGGAATATATACCTCCCATATCAGAAATTATCTTGGTATCTTGGAGGCTGTTAAAGAAGCCATAAGAATCGGTGAAGCAGCAGGCGTAAGAGTTCAAGTGTCCCATCTGACGCCAAGCAGTCCAGAGGCTTTTGATGAAATACTAGCTGCGAGGTCAAGAGGAGTAGAAATTGCAGTCGACACTATTCCTAAGAGTAGCGGACACTTCAAAAGAAGAGACCGGTTGCTTCAGTGCATAGTATCAGCATCATCTAAGCTCTTTGATCTAGACATGAATGGCTCGCTAGTGGCCTTAAAAACTCCTGAGGGAAGACAGAAAATGTTAAAAAAAATTCGATTTAAGAATAGTCTTTTAGTTGTTAATACGGATAATCCTCAAATGGAAAACAGAACCCTAAAAGAGATTGCATTTGAGAGAAAGGTCGATGTCGATGAACTAATCCTCAATCTATTAGAAAATGACAATCATAAACTGGCCTTCTGTCAAGGTGGACTTAACCGGCAGGATTTTCCAGGAATGCCTTATGCGGATAATATAGCAAATAATCCATTAGTCATGGTTGGCTCAGATAGGGTATTTGGGGAAATAGACGACCCTTCTGCCTGGTATGAATTATTTAGACAAGGTGCATTTCCCATATTTTTTGGCTTATGTAGGCAAAAAGGTGTGAGATTGGAAGAGATTGTCCGAAGAATAACCTCCCTTCCTGCACAGCAATTCAGATTGAGTGATAGGGGTATACTAGCCAAAGGGAAAGCAGCAGATATAACAATACTTGATATAAATAATTATAATTACCCTTCGAACGAGGAAATCGATTATAAAAATCCGTTAACTATGGCAAGCGGTGTTAAATATACGATTGTTAATGGCAAGGTAGCCTTAGATGATGGAATGTTAAAAGAACTAAATGAAGGTCAATTATTATCGACATATGGTAGAAAATTATAGCATAGATTATCGATTACATGAGTCGATGCATTCAACCAAATAGGAACGTTTATTTTTAACCTTGCGAGACACGATGAAAAAACCTGGTTTCCATTTTTGGGCTTGACTCCTTTTGATTTTACCTAGTACAAGGGATGGAAGCAATTATTACCTCCGCCCCTCGTTGTCTAACTCTATATATTGGAACTGTTTTTTCAATACAGGACTTGAAATTCGCCATGCAACATTAAATCAAATGGAGGCATCAATAGCAAACGGAATACAGACGATTTAGACAGAAAAAGAAAGCGGCAAGTAAATCTGCCGCTTTCTCTCTTTTGTTTTTATATTTCATAGCATACAGATACCTGAGTGTCGAGTACACTGCCAATATACTTGGCGACTTCTATGTGCACAGGATGGGCGAGGTACTTATCCAGATCGTCCAGAGATGCAAACTTTGTAATCAGAATCAGATCATACGTGGTTTGACCCGGGCGGATATTTGCTTCCGCCTGTACGTCGATAAGAACTTCAATTTTTCCCTTCATACCAAGAAGGACCTTCTGCGCTTCTTTAACGCTTTCGGTATCCCTGTTTTTTAGTTTTAAAAGCAAATTGTTTACAACCATATTTTTTATTTTTCACCTCCTAATGTTGAGTATCGTTTGCGCGGCTTCCTGCCCATTGATCTGCAGTACAATTCGATGAATGCCAGGATAGTGCCGGCGGGTGGTAAGTTCCGCAAAGCTATGCCTGCGTGTTCTAGATAAGTGTGTAGCACCAGCTACTGTTTTATCCGCTAGTAGAAACAGCTTGCGAGATGGTTTTCCATTGGATTTTATAAAGTCGATACCGTATTCCAAACGAATATGTGCCGTAGCATTCCTGGCAATGTCAAGAGAATAGTGTAATTCACAGCTATCCCCAATGTGAAGTTCATCCGGCTGAACCGACAGAGTTGCGTTTTCAAACAGGGGGTTGTTCTGTGAAGAGTCTGTATAGCCAAAGAGAGCCATTGCCTCAGGATTAGCTTTCCGGATCAGCGTACGGCAGCCCCACCGTAGAATCCAATCCGTGTCTGGATTATTACCAATCCATCGGTGCGCTGTTTTCAAAACCGCTTCAGGGTTATCTTTTGCAATATCATTCAAGTTATTGGAAACACTTTTACGTACATATTGGGAAGAGTCTGCTTTTAGGTGTTCCAATACTTTCAGAACGGGCGTCGGATCTTTTTTAAACAACGGAAGCGCATTCGCTACACTTCATTATTGCCAGGTGATCTGCAGAGAATCTCTGTCAACCAGCCGATTAAAACTATAAAGCGGATACCCAACCATCAATCCACCAGTGACGCTGTTGTTTTCCGGCAAGTTTAAAAGATGTAAAAGCGGTTCATAACCTGCGGTGGCACAGTATTCAAACAAACCGGACCAGCATGTCCCAAGGCCAAGAGATGGCGCATAGAGCTGGACATAAGAGAGTGAAAAATGGGTATTATCCCTGCCCAGAGGCATCATATCTTTGGAAGCGGCAGCCACAATAAGGCATGGAGCATTCCTTAATACAACATCCGTTCCGCTTTTACGGTATAACTCGATCTGTGCCGCAGTATTTGCCGCCCATGGCGAGGCCGCTATCGTAGATCCTTTTCTCATTTCTTCTTCAGCCCAATCGACGGTGGCGGCTGTAATTCTGCGTAACGTGTCCAGGTCATCTACGACGTGATAACAGACGCCCTGTGAGTTGCAGGCAGTCGGGGCATACCGGGCAATATCAAGCAATTGAATAATTGTTTCTCTGCTAACTGCCTTTTGTTGGTAATTGCGAATGGATCGCCGCGACCGTATAAACCTCGCTGCCGTGTCTGAATCCGGAAGAGGCCACTTTTCCATTTCAACTTGATTTTTTAATGGTGCTTTTATATTATCCAAAGCTCCCTTAGGACAAACAGCCACACAGTGCCCGCATCCGATGCAGAGTTGTCTTATAATCTCCGGCCCTTTGCTTCCCATTCCGAGTGTCCCCCGACAAACATTTACGCAAAGGCCACATTGAACACACTTGTCCTGATCTAGCTGAATAAAATTTTTTTGAATCATATTCAGTCTCATTCACCTGCCAAAACAATGTTTAGCATGGTGATCGTTTGATTTTCGAGGGTAAAATGAAAATCAAGTGGGATCGGACTTCCCTCAAAGTTCCCAGAAAGTGTGGCGGTGATAATCGTTTCACCATTTTTCTCTACGGCATTGGTAACCTCAGTTTTGACCGACAATTTGTTATTAGTCTCCACAATATGCTCCTCAATAGCGGCGGGACCGCGATAAGTCAAGCCCTCATCGTAGAGGACAGCATTCTCGGCAAAGCAGCTGGCAAGTAAGCTGCTGTCATACGAGTTCGATGCCTGGAAGTAAGTTTCAATAACTTGTGGTAATTGTAGGCTCATTGTTATATCTCCTTCTTCACTTACCTATCCGCAGCGTAGGGAAGTGATCTTTTGGTTTGTGACTATGAAATAAAAATCAATGGAAGCCGGACTTCCCTCAAAGTTCCCGGAAGCCTGGGCGGTAACAACGGTTTCTCCATTTTCTTGGGTAGCGGAGATGACTTCCAGGGTAAGTGCATATTTTTTACTGGTGGTTTCGTTCCATTCCTTGATAGCGGCAAGGCCACGATATATTTTCCCCTCGTCATGTACGACTGCCTCTTCGGTAAAACAGTCTGCAAGCGATTGACTGTCATGAGTGTTTGCTGCACGGAAGTAAGTCTCAATAGACTGCGGCAATTTTGTATCCATGTTTGCCCTCCTTTTTTATAAGATTTTAAATTGTGCGGATGATTCCACCGTCAATCGTATGCTCGGCCCCGATAATATAGGAAGCACGGTCGGATACTAGGAAAGCGACAAGCTCCGCCACTTCTTCCGGCCGGGCGGTACGTCCGATGGGAATGCCGCCAAGAGAATCCATCAAGTTCTGCCGTGCGCCATCATAATCCGTTCCTAAATTTTGCGCCATTCGATTGATGAGTTTCTCTGCAGCCATTGTCTCAGTGAATCCGGGTGCGACCGTGTTTATACGTATTCCCTTGGGTGCCAGCTCGGTTGCCAGTCCTTTGCTGTAGTTGGTGAGTGCTGCCTTGGCCGCCGAATAGGCCATCGTATTTTCGCCGGGAAAGCGCCTTTGAATAGACGTGACATGGATGATAACCCCATAAGCCTGTTTGAGCATTGGTGGCAGCAATCCCCGATCCAGCCGGACAGCCGCAAACAAATTAGTCTCAAAGGCCGACTGCCAATCCGCGTCGCTTTGGGCGAGAACTCCACCGGTTGGAGCAGAAGAACCTCCCACATTATTGACCAAGATATCAACACCGCCAAAACGCTCAAGTATCTCGTTAACAAGCTTGGTCGTTCCATCGGGTGTGCTGATATCGGCCTGAATAAACAAATCCGAAGCCTTCAATTCATCCGGAGTCTTCCGTGCCGTAGTGATAACCGTTGCGCCGGCATGAGTGAGACGCTTTACAATTGCTTCACCAATTCCTCCCCGTGTTCCACCTGTGACAAGGACGCGTTTACCGCCCAGTTCCTTCGCATAAAATGAGTTGTCTGTTAAAACTTCCATCATCGGCTCCCCCTGTTTTCATGATTTATCTGGCGATCAACCCTATTTCAATTATACCGGCCATAACCTGACGACGTCAGGTCAAGTTATGATTTTTTATCTTTGTATTTTCCAAGGATCTCCTCTAATTTATTTTGAATCCTTTCCCGTATGTTCTGTGGGGTCAGGACTTCAACATCAACTCCAAAAGAAAGGATATAGTTAAACAGCCACTCACTTTCCGGTAAGGCGGTGGCAATCGTAAAAGAGCCATCTTGATTTTTGGTAATCTCCTTTTCGTTAAACTCATCAAATACTCGGTAGGCTCTATGGGGAGAAATCCTCAATTGCACATTGATCCACATTTGGGAGCTCTGCTCCTTTGTATCTTCTGGCAATTCTTTCGGTAATCTATCTGCGAAAATCTCTGGCCTTATCCGAACATCGGACATACGTGAGATTTTAAAGGTTCGATATTCATTTTTGGAGAGGCAGAACCCTTTCATATACCATGCCTTAACCTTGAAGAGGAGCTTTACAGGCTCGACCTTCCGGCTGCTTTTTTCACCGGCTGCATTAAAATAATTAAGTTCGATGACCTGGTGGTTAAGGATGGCGTTTTTGAGGATCGTAAATTCACATGTTTTAGTTTTATCGCTGCCCCAGGGAGATAAATCCACCTCAATCCAATTGATTTTGTTTTTGTTGAACAAGCTGCTTAATTTGGAAAGCACCCTGTCTGTTTCCGGATTTTGTGTTACGGTTAAGCTTTGCAAGGCGAACAATATTTCGTTTTGTTCATTTTCCGAAAGAACGGATTTATTAAGGATATAATCATCCAGCAAAGATATGCCTCCGCCTTTTCCTTGGCTTGCATAAATGGGTATTCCCGCCGAAGAAAGTGTATCAATATCCCGATAAATAGTTCTTACGGATACCTCAAAACGTTCGGCCAGTTCTTTGGCAGTGGTCGTTTTTTTATTAAGTAAAATATATACAATTTCGAACAGCCTGTTTATCTGCATGCGATCACCTCAGGAACATTATAAACCATATAACTTGACGATAGTATGTCAAGTTATATGGTCCAATACCATTTTTCCGTGTAGAAATTACTTCCATATAGATCCTTAAATTCTAGTCGAAGGCAATAAGCAGGCTTGTTTTGCATATGCAAAAAACTACCCATTTCTTCAATAGGTAGTTTTTACTCTTAGCAGTTGACTCGATTCCTCAAACTATCTGTCCATCCCCGTAAATCAAGTACTTTGTTGTTGTCAACTCTCTAAGACCCATCGGGCCGCGAGCATGTAACTTTTGGGTACTAATACCGATTTCCGCGCCAAAACCAAATTGCCCGCCATCCGTAAAACGAGTTGATGCATTCACATAAACAGCGGCGGCATCAATTTCCTTCAAGAATCGTTGAGCTCTAGAGTAATTCTCAGTGATAATTGTTTCCGAATGCTTAGTACTGTATTGATAAATATGATCAAGAGCAGCATCTAGATGAGGAACGACTTTCACACTTAAAATCAGGTCGAGATGTTCCGCTATCCAGTCCTCTTCCGTAGCAGGCAACGCATAACTCAAGATTTCACACGTTCTCGGGCATCCCTTTATTACCACCTGGTATTTCTTTAACTCTTCTCCCATGAGGGGAAGAAAGTCTTCGGCAATCAGTTCATCCACGAGAAGTGTTTCCAAAGCATTACAAACACCTGGCTTTTGAGTCTTCGCATTAATAACAATGGGAATTGCTTTCGCGTAATCTGCAGCCTGGTCAATAAAGGCATGACACATGCCTGTGCCTGTCTCAATAACTGGTACGGTGGCGTTTTGCACGACCGTTTGAATCAGTCCGGCGCCCCCTCTTGGGATAATGACATCCACATAATCGTTCATGCGCATCAGTTGTTGTACCCATTCCCGGTTGGTCTCTGTAATCAGTTGGATACATCCAGACGGCAACCCGCTCTCTTCAGCAGCTTCAGCAATCACTCTTGCTAGGACTTTATTACTCTCTAAGGCCTCAGATCCGCCCCTGAGGATCACCGCATTTCCAGATTTTATACACAGGGCGGCAGCATCGACCGTTACATTTGGCCTCGCTTCATAAACCATTGCGACAACTCCTAACGGAACACGTGTCTGCTGAATGTGCAGACCATTTGGACGCGTCCAAACTTCCCCTTCTCCAACCGGATCTCGTAAAACAACCACCTCTCTAAGTGCTTTACTTATTCCTAAAATACCCTCTGAGGTCAGGCTTAACCGATTGACAAGACTTTTCTTCAATCCTTTTTCCTCGGCCGCTTGAATATCTTTGCTATTGGAATTAAGGATTTCTTGCTCATTCTTTAACAGAGCATCCGCCATAGCTAGTAAGGCGTTATTTTTTGACTCTGTACTAGCAAAAGCCAATTGGCGTGCCGCTATCTTCGCTCTACGCCCAATCTCAATTAATTCCGGGTGAAACACCGCAATCCCCTCCTAATCTTTCGTTTTATTATAGTATAGCATATCTGCTTTTCCACCCTTTAGCTAAACTCAAAGTGAAGCAAGTCATCTTTAATGTTTAGATTTCTAAACAGGCGTCCCCCATGAGTGTCATATTATCGCGATGAACCACTACTTCCCCTTCAAAATCAGGAAAAAGTATGGGTATCATTTCAGAATGCAACCCTTTAACCTCTTGCACCTCACTACTACTCAACTCTGCGACCCCCCTGGCGATCTCTTCCCCCAGTCGGTTGACAATACGCACGATTTCTTTACGCTCCCAGATCCCCTCAGTCGTTATAATACCTTTTGCAAGTAAACTTTTGCCTTCTTCCAAAAGAGCCTTTGCTGCACCATCATCAACTTGAATACTACCTTCGACGAAGCTTGCATAAGCGATCCAACGTTTCCGACTCGCGAGACCATGCGCTACTGGCAGAAAATAAGTTCCCTCGGCATCGTGACCTTCAGTCATATTCAAGAGTTCTCTGATCCTCGTAAAATTCAAAAGGAGCATACCAATTCCAAAACTTGTGGCAATTTTTGCCGCCCTCAGTTTTGTGACCATTCCGCCGGTACCCATGAGAGTTCCTGCCCCGCCCGCCATAGTTTCTACAGCGGATACTTCAGGAACTTCTTTAATGAGTTGAGCCAAAGGATCTTTTTTCGGATTAGCCGAATACAAGCCATCAACATCTGTCAGAATTACTAATAAATCTGCGCCAATAAGTCCCGACACCAAGGCAGAGAGGGTATCATTATCTCCAAAACAAAGTTCATCCACTGCAACTGTGTCATTTTCGTTAATAATAGGCACGATTTGCAAGCGCAATAATCTCTCTAGCGTATTTTGTGCGTTTCGATAGTGAGACGATTCCGCTAAATCGATACGAGTCAATAGAATCTGAGCACTCACTATACCATGTCGTTCAAAATTTCGAGCATACCTCTCGATAAGCATCCCCTGTCCAACAGCTGCAATGGCCTGCCTACCAGGTAAATCAGAGGGACGCACATTTAACCCAAGTTGACCCATACCAACAGCAACCGCACCTGAAGTAACCAAAATACACTCTACTCCCTTTTGCCTCAGGGAGGCAATGACGGCAACTATTTCCGCGATTGCTTGATCATCTAAGCCGCCTTGGGGATGGTTCAAACTGCTACTTCCTATTTTTATTACAACTCGGCGAACCTCACCCTCAAGTCTTATCAATCCTTCATTCTCTCCTTTCATCTCTTCTGCACGCTGAACGCAGGCTTAAGTTGCTCTAAGCACAGTTAAGGGTAATTTGTCGTCTATAAATATTTTTAGCGCTGCAAAAGTATATTTCTTCCACCGCTAAAACCTAAACTATGACTCATAAATACATCCTTTCAATACTCGTATTATAAAGAAAACTTGGTTGGCGCCAAGCCGCAGGCGTAGGCGGCCGCCTAATTGCGCTTATACCACCCGAATTATGCTACCCAAGACTTATACTTTCTGTCTAGATATCATAAAGGAAGGCTCCTTTCATCCTTATTAAGGGACGAAAGAAGCCTTCCGCGGTACCACCTTTATTGCTTATGCCAACTCAATGTTACTGGATTAATCCAACAACATTCCGTATAACGGCGGAAACCGACCGATTCATCATCAGCGCATCACGACTGGGTTTCTGATAGCGTGTGTGGAAAAACTCTCAGCTATTGTTTCTCTCTCTGAACACTACAGTCTACCATACTGGGTCGATCGTATGCTTTATTCTTTTCAGTTGACTATATTCTAACGCACAAGTCCGGAAATTTCAAGGAGGTATTCAAACCATCCTTTACTGAAGCGCCTTAACGACAGCATCTCCCATTTCTCGAGTTCCCAATACTTTATCGCCTGGTTTTGCTAAATCAGGGGTGCGGTAGCCAGCTGCTAAGACTGCATCAACCGCTCGCTCAATCATTTGAGCCTCTTGCTCTAAATTAAACGAATACCTCAACATTAATGCTCCGGACAGTATTGTTGCAAACGGATTCGCAATATTTTTCCCTTCAATATCCGGTGCCGAGCCATGGGACGGTTCATAGAGTCCTTTAGTACCATTTAAGCTTGCTGAAGGTATCATACCAATGGACCCTCCCAGCATCGAAGCCAAATCGGTTAGAATATCGCCAAACATATTCTCCGTAACAATGACATCGAATTGATTTGGGCTACGGACCAATTGCATCGCAGCATTGTCCACATATATATGCGTTAACTCAACGTTCGGGAAATCCTTGGCAATGTCTACAGCGATTTCACGCCATAGACGAGATGATTCCAAGACATTCGCTTTATCGACTGAACAAAGCTTTCCGCGTCGCTTGGCGGCCATTTGAAAACCGAGTTCTACAATGCGACGGATTTCTTCCTCAGAATATATCAAAATATCATAAGCACTCGTCGGGTTGGTCTTTCGGCCCTTCTCCCCGAAATAGAGGCCACCGGTCAGTTCACGTAAAACAACGAGATCTACGTCCTTAACCACCTCGGGCCGAAGTGTAGAGGCATCGACCAGCATGGGACTCACTTTCACAGGCCGGATATTAGCGTAAAGATTGAGTGCCTTTCTTATTTTGAGAAGGCCTCCCAATTCTGGGCGTTCTTGTGCCGGTAAGGTATCCCACTTAGGACCACCCACTGAACCCATAAGAATCGCATCCGCGGCCTGAGCCGCAGCGAGTGTTTCGTCGGGAAGCGCCTTACCTGCTTTATCAATAGCAGATCCACCGATTAAACCATATTCAAAATTCAAGCCGATCGAATGTCCTTTTAAGACCGCTTGTAGGACCTTAACAGCTTCTGGCGTAATCTCTTTACCTATGCCGTCTCCTGGAAGAACCAAAACGTTAGGCATTCTTTTTTCTCCCTTCAATATAAGGAATAAGTCCACCCGCACGAATCAATTCCTGCATAAAAGGAGGAAATGAACGAGCCTGGAAATGCGTGTTCGAGCGATTTGCAATTTTTCATCGGCGTTAAGTGCTACTCCAGGCGATTGCTCACCATCTCTGAGCGTAGTATCAAAGATCTCGATTCGACGCATTCGCCAACCTCCATCTACTCGAGTTTTTCTATTCGTGTTTTTTCAGCCAGCTCATCATTCCTCTTAATTGTTCCCCAACCTTTTCAATGGGATGATTTTCTTCAATGCGAGTCATTGCGTTAAAGGTTGGACGATTCGCTTGGCTTTCTAGTAACCATGCTTTTGCAAACCGGCCATCTTGTATTTCTTCCAGAACTTTTCTCATTTCTTTGCGAGTTTCTTGATTGATAATTCGTTTACCAACAGTCATATCCCCATACTGTGCGGTATCTGAAACGGAATATCTCATCCAACCTAAGCCGCCTTCATACATTAAGTCGACAATTAGCTTGAGCTCGTGTAGACATTCAAAATAAGCGATCTCCGGCTGATAGCCAGCTTCTACCAACGTGTCAAATCCTGCTTTAACCAGTTCCGAAGCCCCTCCGCAAAGGACTGCTTGTTCTCCAAACAAGTCTGTTTCTGTTTCTTCTCTAAAGGTCGTTTCGAGAACGCCGGCCTTGGTGGATCCGATTCCCTTGGCATAGGCAAGTGCTACCTCTTTAGCTTTTCCTGAGGCATCTTGATGAACGGCAATTAAGGATGGTACCCCTGCGCCTTCTGTGTAAGTACGACGAACCAAGTGACCAGGGCTTTTAGGAGCGATCATGATGACATCGACGTCCTTTGGAGGAATAATTTGTCCAAAGTGAATGTTAAAACCGTGAGAAAAAACGAGTGTTTTTCCGGTTGTAACATACTTTTCAATTTCATCACGATAAATCTTAGCTTGCGTCTCGTCCGGAAGCAAAATTTGAATAACATCCGCTTTCGCAGCTGCCTCTGAAATCGTCATAACCTCAAAGCCTGCAGCCAACGCACGTTCTTGACGAGCACTTGTCGGACGAAGTCCGATGATAACGTTAAGTCCTGAATCTTTGAGGTTTTGAGCCTGAGCATGTCCTTGACTACCATATCCCATAACCGCAATAACTTTCCCTTTTAATAACTCCAGATTTGCGTCAACTTCATAATACATTTTTGCCATTTTAAAAATCTTCCTCTCCAATTAAAACTCATACTATAATAGGCTCTAATACAG
>DATMYU010000614.1:0-4121 GCA_035560775.1 Desulfosporosinus sp. | reverse complement strand
GCTGAAAGAAATCAAGAAAACATATCTGAGATAGTTGCAAAAACAAGCTCATTTATAGGAATGAATAATACTTCGTTTCCTTTAATTCTGATTGGCAAGCTTAGGAACATTGCGGCTTACTCGATCTACTACGCTTACTATATATCGAATCCATAGATAGTACTGTTATTCAGGTGATACTTTTGGTGTGAGATAAATCACACCAAAAGCATCACCTGTTGACCTATTTGTTGCGACCTCTGGTTCACATAGCATGTGATCCGTTAAATACCGCTTCACTGCATATATGTTAGTGAAGATGAGAAAACTTTCTGTAGTAACTTCAAAAGGGGGATAGAGAATGCCTGAAACGATTTTAGAAAAAACGGAAGGCCGAGTAAGCTATCATGACTCTGTCGAAGAGATGTTAATACGAATTCGCGAAGATGGAATGTCCAACTCCTTTGACCGTTGGGCTGAGCAGGAGAAGATTCGCTGCAAATTTTGTCTGCAAGGACTAAGTTGTCAACAATGTGCCCAGGGTCCCTGTCGAATTAGCGAGAAAGGCGGACAGGATAAAGGGGTCTGCGGGATCGGAGCCGATGCCATGGCTATGAGAAAGCTGCTTTTGCAAAATATTATGGGAGCAGGTACATACAGCCATCATGCCTATGAGGCTTTCAGGACTTTACGGGCAACAGGAGAAGGCAAAACTCCTTTTAAAATTACCGATGTCAATAAACTTAAAGGGATGTGTGAAAAGCTCGGAATCAATGCGAATCAGGAAACGAATCAGCTGGCCATTCAATTGGCAGATCTCCTCAATGCTCAAATGAACATTGGGGCGGATAAGCCCAACCTCATGGTCGAAGCCTTTGCACCAAAGAAACGGAAAAAAGTCTGGAAGGATCTATTTATCTATCCGGCTGGAGCCGTACATGAAGAACAAAATTGTGTGGCGAGTTGCTTGACCAACGTCGATGGGGATTATGTTTCTTTGGCCCTCAAAGCCTTGCGCTTGGGGTTAGCAACAATCTATAATGCCCAGATTGGGCTTGAAATGACCCAAGATATCTTGTTCGGCACGCCTAAACCTCACGAAGTGAATGTCGATTTAGGGATTATGGATCCTAGTTATGTTAATATCGTGTTCAACGGTCACCAACCTTGGGCTGGCGTAGCAACTATTCAGAAGGCTAAAATGGCGAAAGTGCAAGAGAGGGCGAAAGCAGCTGGAGCTAAAGGGCTTCGAGTGGTTGGTTCCATTGAAACGGGACAAGAATTGGTTCAACGATTTGGGATGGATGATGTTTTTGTCGGGTTGATGGGGAATTGGTTGACCATAGAACCTCTGCTGGCAACAGGGACGGTGGATGTCCTAGCCATGGATGAGAACTGTTCGCCACCGGCCATTGATATGTATGCCGAGAAATATCAAATAACCCTGGTGAGCGTAAGTACGATTATCGGTGTACCTGGACTCCAGCATAAGATCGCCTATCATCCAGCTGAAGTGGATGCCCTGGCGGATCAACTCATTGATTTGAGTATTGAAAACTTTAAAAAGCGAAAAGGCCTCATTACCCCGAAGGTTCCGAAAATGACGCAAAAAGCGATTGCAGGATTCTCCACAGAAGCTGTTTTGGAGGCCCTAGGCAATAAGCTAGACCCACTTGTCGATGTCATTGTTGCCGGAAAAATCAAGGGGGTTGTCGCTTTAGTAAGCTGTTCCACCATAAGAAATGGTCCTCAGGATTGGAACACGGTAAATCTTGCGCAAGAACTCATCAAGAAGGATATCTTGGTTGTTTCCGCAGGATGCGGTAATCACGCCTTGGAAGTAGCAGGGCTTTGTAATATGGACGCCGTTAAGATGGCTGGTAAGGGCTTAGGTGAAATATGCGGTGCCTTGAAAATTCCTCCTGTCTTAAGTTTCGGAACGTGTACGGATACTGGGAGAATCTCTATGCTCGTAACAGCGCTGGCGGACCATCTAGACGTCGATGTTCCACAATTACCGATTGCAGTGACTGCCCCTGAATGGATGGAGCAAAAAGCCACGATTGACGGAGTGTTTGCCGTAGCATACGGAGCCTACACTCATCTATCTCCGACCCCTTTTGTTACTGGCGCACCTCAACTTGTCAAATTATTAACGCAAGATGTAGAAGGGTTGACTGGAGGAAGGATCGCTCTCGGAGATGATCCCGTAGAAGTTGCTAATAATATCGAAGCACATATCAATGCCAAGCGAAAGGGCCTAGGCTTAAGTAATGGGTAATTGAGGCTATCTCGAATTAGAATAATGCTTGAAGGCAGTAAAGATCGGTTGATTGACAACCGATCTTTACTGCCCTTCTTGAATTAGAGGACCAATTTGGCGTTGAGCTTTAGTATGAGAGCTTATTTTAGTTTGCAGTTAGAGATAATCCTTGAAATCTATTCTCAGGTTAAGAACTGTGATTCAAGCCACACTCTAGCAAGAGGATTATTGTTAAGATAGCTCCAGTTGCTAAAAGAAGTGAATAAAATTCTCTGGGGGAATATTTGTGAAACACACAGGATTTCAGCTTGAACATTGTCGTCCAAATTGTCCAAAATCAGCTCGTAATTGGCATAACCTTTATGAAAGACTGACCACAGATTTAACGTCGCTGAACTTGTATCAAACGATTGAAGAGAAGTTTCATCCTGTTCTGCATCATCATATTCCAAAGATTTGTCTGGCGGGATGCCCCAATGGATGTTCTCATCCTAATATCAAAGATATTGGAATTTCAGGCTATGTCACACCACGAATTACTGATGCTCCGTGCATAGGATGCCAGGAATGTGTTCTTTCCTGCCTAGAAATGGCCATACATTGGGACCCAAGCGGGATCGTTATTGACCAAACACGTTGTCTTTCCTGTGGAGATTGCCAACGGGTCTGTCCTTCGGGGACGCTGACAGCTGGAGAAAGTGGATGGACATTGCGCTTAGGTGGTCGAGTAGGGCGACATCCTCAATTTGCGAAATCCGTTGGACTCGTTCAAACTGATGAGGAAGTATTGACATGGGTTTCAGACACAATACTTCGCTATATTGAAAATGGACAACCTCAAGAGAGATTAACCCACTTTCTTGAACGCTAGAAAACGTTAGTCTATGGCACGCGAACTTGCTGCACGCTCATGAATCCAGAAACGTAAATTTTCAACATCGAGAACGGTAATTGCCTTTTTTTCAATCTTGATTATCTTCATTTTTTTCAACTCTCCCAAAATGCGGCTAACAGACTCTCGAGCCAGACTGCACATTCCTGCCAGTTCTGTTGCTGATAGAGGAATGGTAATTAAAACACCGTTTACAGAGGGTTGTCCGTGTGCATGAGCTAGGGCAAATAGTTTAGCACCTAAGCGCAAACGAGCATCTCCAATTGAAAGATTCCTAATTTGTCGGTATGAACGACGTAAATCCAAAGCAAGTTCACGGTAAAAGATCCACAGCACGGAAGGATTACTTTCTATATATCGAATTAAGATTTCTCGATCAAGGGCCAAAACCTCTGTCTCCTCCATACAAAGCGCAGCATGTGGATAAGGTTTTCCGTCTAAAACTATTTCGGGGAAAAAGGCTGGGGGACTAAGTACACGAATAATTTTTTCGGAAAACTCACCCATCAAATACAAACTGATTCTACCGGAGAGGAGGAAATAAACCGTATTCCCCTTATCGTCCGAGAAATAAAGATATTGTTTGGGCGAGTAATGTCGAAATCTACCATACGCTAAGCAGAAATCTATAAATTCAGGTGGTAAAGAACCCAAGAAAATTTTCCGTTCAAGAATTTCACGAATGTGCTCCTTATTTGACACGTTATCCCTCCATCATTTTTTTGGCTACTCCTCCACAGTTGAGAATACATAATTTCATATGTATAAGTTGATTCTATCGACAGATACTAAGCAAAAAGATCGTGGAGGTAAACTACATTGGCACAATTATTGTTATGGCTATTACTTATTGCGCCTTGGTTTCTACTTATACCATTAGATTCAAAACGGGTAAGACACTTTTTATCGGTTGCCTTCTTTACTGTATTTTTAACGACAATTTACTGGCAAATGGGAGAAGTATGGCATTGGTGGACTGTTACAAAT
>DATMYU010000613.1:0-7817 GCA_035560775.1 Desulfosporosinus sp. | reverse complement strand
GTCTATGAGTGTAAATAAAAAGCAGGGGATTTAGCTATTAGCCAAATCCCCTGCTTTGTTTTCATAACAAATGTTAATCCTTTAAGTTTAATAGGTCAGCATCTCTTGAAGCTGTTGCTCCAAATCCGATGAGACGCCACTGTTATTGCCTACAACTACTGCCCTTTTGATATACCCTTTATTGAACAACAAGAAATAATTCAAACTGGACGGGAGAATGTCCTGGGGAACCATGGCTACAAAACCACCTGTTTTGGCAGCCAAAGCAGCCGTTAACAAGGCATCTGCATAGGGTTTCCCCGAACTGACATCATCTTGTCGAACCAGCCCCGATGTAATGTAAAGTGGGGACTGGGGAGTATCTGTGTTGAGGAGATTTTCAAGAATTACGTTTTGAGTGTCATAGCGATCAAACCCACCCCAACGTTTGACTGAATAATTGGCACGCAGCATATTCTCCACGGAAGTGCCAATAACGGCTGTGCCTCCAAGCAAGACGACGTTACTCGCCTTGAGATCGCTCAAAACCTGAATCGTAGAAGCTGGCAATGTATCTGTCTCCGTAAGTAAAATGGGATTTCCCTGCTCCGCGGCAAAAGCGCTGATCGCGATGGCATCTGGAATAGCATGTGCATTAGCAAGATATACGGTATGGGTGGCATCAATCCCCACACTAGGGGAGATCAAGGCAGCCGTATCGTATCCTTGTTGTCCGGCTATGCGAGTAACATCGAATCCCTTGCTCAAACTATCTTGGATGCTCTGAGCAATGGCAACTGTTCCACCAACAATGTAGACATTTCGAGCGCCTAACTCGTGAATCTCTGCCAACGTCCGATCGTCTAAGTTGGAAGAACCCGTCATCAGAATAGGAGCATCGAGTTTTTTCGAGAGTGGAGCCGCGGCAAGGGCATCCGAAAATTGATCATCACGGGTCAAAATCACATTGGTTGCAGTCTGCCAACCTTGCTTGGCGACCTCAACCGAAAGCGCCACGTTATCGGAGGTTTGCGATCCGATACGATTACTCACTGCAAAAGCCGGCTCAACAGGTATTGTACCAATGATCTTTCCTCCAAAGATAATATTAACATTACCTACTTTGGTCGGAGTTATCTTAAGGTCAAACGTTCCATCATTTAATGTCGTATAACTTTGGGTTGCTGGGCTTGCATCAACCGCCGTTCCATCAACGGTCACTTCCCTTTGTTTCAAAATATTTCCCTCTGAATCCGTAAGCTTTACGCTAATCGGATTGTCTACGTTAACAAGAAGAGAACCTGTTACCGTCGCAACTGCATCTAGAACCCTTATAGTCGCAGTTACTGAACCCTTGTTCGGATCAACAGCACTAATCTTGAGCGTGTACTCTCCGGGCGTATATAAGGTAACATTGGAAATGCTGTAATACCCGCCACCCCCAGATGCGGAATATTGAGTTACTTTACCTTCAGAATCTGTAATGCTCGCATTGACTGATCCCGTGAAAACCTTGCTCGTCGGAATCCGATTTAATTTTACATCTATGGTAGTTGACTCCCCCATAATCAATGTGGAGTCTTCCTCAGACACAAATGTGAGCCCTCTCAAAGTAATGTAATTGTCACTGGCACTATTCCCATCATCCGTAGCCGCCATAGACACCCCTGGCATCATACCAAGCAGTAAGAAGACCATCATCAGGATACTTAAAAATGTCTTCGTCTGTCTTTTTTTACGCATGTTCTATTTCTCCTTTCTAAACTATTAGTCATCAACGACGTGCATCAAGACGCCAACCAGCTGTAAGTTAGGAAGGTTCCGAGTTATTTCAGGTCAAAGGATACAGCTCGGTAACCGTCCTACTTGCATTACTCGTATCTAAGGGCATCAATGGGATCCATAGCTGCGGCCTTTCGCGCTGGGAAGACTCCGAAGATGATGCCGATCCCAGCAGAAAAGCCGAAAGCCACAAACACAGAGGTCATCGAAATACTGGTACTCATCTTTAAGGCCTTCCCTGCAAGGCTAGATCCTCCATAACCTAAGGCGATACCAATTCCTCCCCCCAAAATACTGAGTACGACCGCCTCAATAAGGAATTGCAGTAGAATATCCGTGCTTTTAGCGCCGATCGCCTTCCGAATTCCAATCTCCCGTGTTCGTTCAGTAACCGAAACAAGCATAATATTCATGATTCCGATTCCACCGACCAGAAGGGAAATACCCGCAATCCCACCTAAGAGCATGGTCAAAGTTTGGGTTACTGAGGTCATGGTAGCCAACATATCTGCCTGATTCTGTACCCTAAAGTCGTTATCCTTGCCGTCTTGAATCTTATGGGCTTTGCGCAAGGTTGCCGTAATCTCGTCTTGAGCCGTTTGCATAAATGTCTCTGAGGAAGCTGATACCAGGATGCTGCGCACCGTCTTTCTACCGATTAAGCGCGCCTGAACGGTGGTGATCGGTGCGGTAATCATGTCATCACTACTCTGAAACCCTGTGGACCCTGTGGCTGTTGTCACACCAATAACTTGAAAAGGTACGTTGTTGATCTTGATGATTTCTCCAACGATCGAAGCATTGGCGTCCCCCAAGAGGTTTTCCACGACAGTCGGACCAAGTACAGCGACTCTGGCGCTGGTGTCTACATCATTTTTCGTCATATAACGGCCACGGGCCATCGCAACATTTTTAATGACTTCGTAACCCTCTGTAGTGCCATTGATACTTGTGGAGGTATTTCCAGAACCCATGACCACTTGAGCTGTTGCACTGGTAATTGGGGCAACTGCTTTCACTGCTGTTCCAATTTTGATCTTAGCAACATCATCCATGGTCAAAGTGTTCGAACTACCGGATCCCCCGTTCACTCCTCCAGAATTTGTCTGGCCTGGGCTAATGGTAAGTAGGTTTGAGCCCATTCCCTGAATCTGGGAGGTGATTGAAGCGGTTGCTCCATTTCCGATGCCGACCATAGCAATGACCGCCGCCACCCCGATAATAATCCCAAGCATCGTTAATGCTGACCGCAGTTTGTTCGCACGCAAGGCCCTGAGAGAAACTCGGATACTTTCAAGAAAGTTCACTTTGCTACTCCTCCCGCCTCAATGACATGTGCTTGAGCTATACGTGGATTTTCAACAATTTCGTCGCCTTCAATATGACCGTCCCGGAAACGAACAATCCGTTCGGTGAATTCTGCAATATCCGGTTCGTGGGTCACAATAATAATCGTGTTCCCCAATGCGTGCAATCGCTGGAAGATCGCCATTACCTCTTCACTAGAGCGGCTGTCTAGGTTCCCAGTGGGCTCATCGGCTAATATAATTGCTGGGTTTGTGACAAGTGCACGTGCAATAGCTACCCGTTGTTGCTGCCCACCGGAAAGCTCCTTGGGGCGATGATGAATCCGCTCACCGAGGCCGACGGATTGTAAGGCACTAATGGCTCGCTCCCGTCTTTCTTTGCCTCCTATCCCAGCATAGAGCATGGGAAGTTCCACGTTTTCTAGCGCCGTGGTGCGAGCAAGGAGATTAAATCCCTGAAAGATAAACCCGATCTTACGATTACGAATCACAGCCAAATCATCACCACTGGCCTTCGCTACGTCGGTTCCGTCGAGGAAATACTCGCCTTCCGTTGGGGTATCCAAACATCCCAAAATGTTCATCATTGATGATTTTCCAGAACCAGAAGGTCCCATAATGGAGACAAACTCACTAGCTCCCACGTGAAGATCAACCCCGCTTAAAGCCGCGACTTGAATATCACCGTTAGCATATATTTTTTTGATCCCTTTGAGATTTATCAAATAGCATCCCTCCTAAGTATTAGGCAAATTCAATACTGTCCTCATTCTTAGCGAGGGCCACTAGGAGCGGCAGCACCACCGCCCGCTCTATTACCTCCCCCACCTAAACTGAATCCGGAAGGAGCTTTCACTGCCGCAGCCGAACTAGTACCGGTAATGACTTCTTGTCCTTCCTTGATACCGCTTTTGATTTCCACGTTCGTTCCATCATCCAACCCGATCTCTACCGGGACACTCCGACTGTTGACGGATATTTTAGCACTGCCTGTATTTGTCGTACTATTAGGTGTTGTTCCCGATTGCCTTGTACGGGCAGCTTGACCTGCACCAGTTGTTCCTGGGGTCATAGGAACCAGGACGCTTTTTATCGTTCCCTTAGTTTTGATCGCTTCACTGGGAACGGTTAAAACATTCTTGGCCTCTGCCACCACAATGTTGATATTGGCATTCATTCCTGAACGAAGCTTATCGCTGGCTTTTTCTACCGCCACCGTAACTTTAAAGGTTGTAACATTCGAAGCAGTTGTCCCTTGAAGGGCAACTAATGTCACACTCCCGCTGCTATGTTCATCCGGGTACGCGTCAAGGGTGATATCCACTGTCTGTCCTAATTTGACCTGAGCTATGTCTGCCTGATCAATCGTCGCTGCCACTTCAAGACTATTTCCCGTGCCCTCCGATGGCGTGATCGTGATCTTTGAATCATCCGTTGTATATTGGTACAGTTGCAACCCAGAATCGATAACCACGGCATCCGTCGGGGCTAATATTGTGGCTTCTGCTAATTTCGCGTTCGCACTGTCAAGCTGACCCTGTGCTTGAGTGATGCTGGCTTGAGCCGATTGCAGGTCTGCGGCTGTCGGACCCGCCATTTGTTTAGTCAAGGCATATTGAGCGGACACCACATCCGCCTGGGCAGAACGATATTGCGCCTGTGCAGAAGCTAGAGCCTGTGCCGCGCCTCCGTTTTGAGCATTCTCAGCAGTCGTGAGGTCATCCATCGCCTGGTTCAGTGCTGTAGACGACGCAGTATCACTACTCTGCTGCGCCTTGGCTAAATCATCACTAGCCTGTTTAACATTCTGCTTGGCCAGTGCGACCTGGTTGTTCAAATAACTCGGTTCGGCATTTTGCCCAGCTGTGGTTAGATTCTGTTGAGCAGTGGCCACTCCCTGCTGCGCTTTAGCAAGCGCAGACTGAGCCTCTGCTCTCGTTTGGGCGTTAAATCCGTCCTGAAGGGATTGAAGTTTAGCTTGAGCAGTCATTAAGTTGGCTTGCTGTTGCACGACGGCTGTCTTAAGATCGGCATCATCTATTCGAGCAAGAACTTGCCCTTTTTTTACTGAATCGCCATCCTTGATATTGAGTTCAACCACCTGTCCATTGTTTGAGAATTGTAAAGGAATCGAGTGGGGAAAGTTCACCGTTCCGGTTGCAGTGATAACTTTTCTTACGTCTCCCAATTTTGCCTTCGCCGTGAGGTTAGCGGCTACGACAGGTTTAGCTGTAAAATGCTTATAACCCCAATAACCACCTCCCAAGACCAGAACGCTTACTATTCCAAGTGTCACCCATTTTTTGCTAAGCCATTTCTTGCTAAGCCATTTTGTGCTAAGCCACTTTTTCTCCATGCTCGCTCTCCTTTTCGACTATTTGCTCTTTAAAATGAAGCTATTTTTATGATCATTTAATAAATTCTTTGCTAAGAATATCACAGTATTATGGTCAAAAAACGAAGGACGTCTTAAGATATTGTCAAGGTATTTGCTTTGGTATTAAAGTTTGTTTCATTGGTAATAAGATGCGGAAACTGCTTCCCACACCCGGTTTGCTTTCCACCTGAATGGAACCACCATGGGCCTGGATAAACTCTTTGGCAATTGCCAAACCTAAACCCGTTCCGCCACTCTCCCGCTCTCGTGCTTTATCTATACGGTAAAAACGGTTAAAAATATGCTCAAGATCGCCCTCTGGAATTCCTTCTCCAGAATCGGCCACTGTCACTTGTACCCAACCGTCAGACCGTAAATCGCCTGTGCTGTTTTCTTCTCGGCGATTCACTTCCTCCGCCTTTTCCCCTTTACGTCGGAAGACATCACGCAAACGGCGCGTAGCCTCCTCATCACTCACCCCGACCACAGCGGGCCTTTCTGCCTCAGCTAACAATACGCGCAGAGATCCACCTGGTGGTGTATGCAAAAGAGCGTTCCCTATTAAGTTCACAAAGACTTGGGTTAGACGATCCTGGTCGCCAATGATTTCCGGCACATCCCCGACAACCTCGATATGCAACTTCCGATCCTCAAATTCTATGGCGAATTGCTCAGTAATTCTCTCCACAATCCGTCTAAGCTTGACCGGTTTCAAAGCCATCGGCAATTTACCGGCCTCTGCCAAGCTCAACTGTTGAAGATCCCGCACCAACCGAATGAGTCGTAAGGTCTCATCTTGAATTGGGAGGATGGATTCCGGTGTTGAAGGCAAGACTCCTTCCTGAATCGATTCAAGTTTTCCGAGAATAACCGCAAGCGGCGTACGCAATTCGTGGGCAATATCCGCCACCATGTTGCGCCTCACTTCCTCATTCCGGGTCAATTGCTCTGTCATCCGGTTGAAGTCTCGGGCCAAAATCGCAATATCTCCGTTTCCCTTCACCTCTACCCGTGAAGAAAGATCCCCTTTTCCCACTTTCCGAACAGCCTCCATGAGATGGTTTAATGGTTTTGTGAAATGCCGGGTCAGCAACAAACCCAAAAGCAAAGCCACGAGAGACGTGAGAATCAACCCGATGAGCATGGCTTGGATAATCGAAGTTCCAACAGTTCTCGCCATTCTACTGTCCATGGCGATAGGCCGCTGCTCTTGCCAGTAATGTCCCACAGTTTGCCCTTTGACCTGAATTTCCTGCCATTGTTTAGAGATTTTCTCCTCTATTGGAAACTGAGCAAGTTGTTTGCCAAGATCTTTATTTGAAGGGTCTGCCACGACTATATTTTTTTGATCGAACACCAAAAAGCGTTGAGGGTCACGGGGGGGACGTCCAAACTTCCGGTCCGGAACTTCAACAATCTTTAGGACATAGTCCTGCACCCCTACCCAACCCCCATGACCCTCATTATAAACACTTAAGAGCTGATTCAAGCGTTCTCCAAAAGCTTGTTGCACGTAAGTTTCAGCATGCCCGAGCAAGGCTTGAGTGGATATCACGGCAATGGAGGTAAAGACAATCGACATGAAAACAACCATACCTATAAGTGCTAGAATAAACTTCCTCCGTAAGGTCACGAGCCTTCACCAAACCGATACCCAACGCCAAACACCGTCTCTACATATTTGGGATCACTCGGGTTATCTTCGATTTTCTTGCGTAAATTAGAGACATGGGTATCAATAGAGCGCTCATAGTAGAGGTATTCCTCTCCCATAGCCTGACGCAAAAGTTGAAGACGGCTATAAACTGTACCAGGACGTGTTGCAAGTAAATGCAGAATATTAAACTCAGTCGGCGTTAGTAAGAGTTCATGCCCTCTCTTCGCTACTTTATGACTTGCGACATCAATGCTCAAGTCACCTCGGATTAATATAGAAGCATTGTTTTCCTGTACCACCCCAGATGAACGCCGCAGCACAGTTTTGATCCGCGCCGCCAATTCCCGCAGGCTAAACGGCTTGACAATATAATCGTCCGCTCCAAACTCCAGTCCCAGAACTCGGTCGATTTCTTCTGATTTCGCAGTCAACATAATAATCGGGATCGTACTCGTCTCACGCAAGTGTTTGCACATTTCCAATCCACTCATGCCCGGCAACATCCAATCCAACAAAACAAGGTCCGGCTTTTCGCGCGCGATCAACGCCATACCTTCATTTCCATTAATCGCCGTCAGGACGGTAAATCCTTCCCGCGAAAGGTAATCTCGAACAAGGGTTAGAATTTCCGGCTCATCATCCACTAAAATAATTTTCGTCCCCACATTATCACTCCCAAATAAGGCAAAAGGCCTGAAATATCGATCAGACCTCC
>DATMYU010000612.1:0-3852 GCA_035560775.1 Desulfosporosinus sp. | reverse complement strand
ATAAAATTTTAAGGACAATACTGGTAGAATTACCAGGGACAAAATCATGAATTCACGCATCTATATTTTCCATGAGACGGAAATTTCAAAGTCTCTTGTAGAAGATTTTCGTTCAAGCGAGTTAACATATAATATCGAAGTCATTACAACTTTCTCTATGTTCAATGAATGAGTATGATTTGGTCATTATTAGATAAACCGTTTCAAAAATCTATACGTTCTCTGTAGTCTGAATTTACTATGGGTACAAAACACAAGATTCAGTACTGATTTTTATCCGAATCATCGTCCCAAGGCACGTTGAGAGTATAATAATGATGACGTAAAGTGGTCAGAAGGGCAAATAAGACGGTTTGGACACCATATATAGCGTTTTGGGATCGAATAAGGAGTGATGATTTAAATTGAACATACTCAAGAACCGGATATTTTTAAGCGTCCTCTGCGTTACCCTGGCAGGAGCCATTTCTTTTTTGCTCCTGCCAAAGTTTTATACAGACAAGAGCGCGACAGTGATGGTGCTTCGAGCTGCGGAGGACATCCCGGCAGGCACAAAGATACAGAGTAAGTATCTTGCTATGGTGGAGGTGGGAAAATTCGGTTTGCCCGATGCCGTCATTAAGGATCAGGCTTTGGCAGAAGGGAAGATCGCGCAGACCGACATTGTGAAGGGGGACTACCTGTTTCCCCAAAAGATCGGTGACTTTGTCGCCGATGAAAAGCTGGACCGCATTGCCAAAGACGATAAATGCCTCGTTACCATCAGTGTGCCAAGCATCGCCGCAGGGCTTTCCTCTCATTTAAAAAGCGGCGACATTGTGACCGTGGCCGTCTTTTCAAATCAAAAAAAAGAGGGGGACGCAAGTCAAGCACTCCCGCCCAGGTTATTCTCAACCCTGAACTGAAAGGACTGGAGGTTTACAGTGTAGAGAATGCCCGCACCCAGAGCACCGCCCAAGTCCGAAAGCAGCAAGCGGAAAAATAAAAGGTAATGCCAATCATGGTTTGCTGTAAAGTTTGATGTTGTATATTACGTTAAATTAGGGTACAATAATAACAGCAAATTATGGAGGTGTGGAAAATGCCAAATATTAAACCGGTTTCAGATTTGAGAAATTATAACGAGGTTCTCCGTTCCTGCCACGCAGGGGAGCCAGTGTTTTTAACCAAAAACGGCAGAGGACGCTATGTGCTTCTGGATATACAGGAATATGAAAAGCAGCAGGCGGTGATTAAACTTTTGTCAAAGCTCTCCGAAGCAGAGGATGCGATTAAAACAGGAGAGGAATGGAAATCACTTGATGACCTCAAGAAAGCCCTGGAGGTCTAGTATGAAATTCAAAATCAGAATTAACCCTGTGGCGATTGCCGATGTGCAGGAAATTAAAGCTTATATTGCCGAGGACGATCCGCAAGCTGCTGCAAGGATGGGAAACATCCTTTATTCCAAGATAGAAAAGCTGGCTGATTTTCCTGAAATGGGAGCCTCGCTCAGCTCGAAGATCGATATAAGAACGGACTACCGCTACCTTGTCTGCGGCACTTACCTTATATTTTATAAGATTGAGGGAGAATTCATTTCAGTTTATCGTGTTTTAAATGGTGTGCGGGATTACCTGTCCATTCTTTTCACAGAAGAGCTGTCCAAAGACTAAAACCAAATTATTTGAAGCGTCACAGTTAGGGCGGTTTTTTCGCTCAGAGATGGATATTGAATGACGGTTTACAGAAACGAATGCTACTGATAAAATTGTCAAATATCAAACTCACCAGTATGATAATAATAGAAGCATCAACATACAGGCTTAAACGAGCTGTGAATTTTTAGAACCAGACAAACATGAAGGATTTGAAATAGATGATGAAAAAATTAGTCCTTGGCATATTAGCCCATGTGGATGCAGGCAAGACCACATTATCCGAGGGTATGCTATTCTTAAGCGGTAAAATTGGGAAATTGGGCAAGGTGGACAATAAGAATGCTTATTTAGATACCTATGAGCTGGAAAGAGCAAGAGGAATCACCATTTTCTCCAAGCAGGCTATGTTTGAAATCGGTGAGACTCAGATTACCTTACTGGATACCCCGGGCCACGTGGATTTTTCGGCTGAAATGGAGAGAACACTTCAGGTGCTGGAGTATGCCATTTTAGTGATCAGCGGTGCGGATGGGGTGCAGGGGCATACCAAAACATTATGGCGGCTGTTGCACATGTATCGGATACCGGTTTTTTTATTCGTCAATAAGATGGATCAGAATGGGACGGATAAGGACAAGTTAATAAAGGCATTGAAAACTCAGCTGGATGATGGCTGTGTTGAATTTGGCCAAGTTCAGACTGCTACCTACCGTGCCGTGCGCCAGGGTTTAAAGGAGGCAGACTCCATAGTCTTGGAGCCTTATTATGCCTTTCAGCTGGAACTGCCTGAGAAAATAGTCGGCAGAGCGATGACTGACATTGAGAAAATGCATGGCACGTGTGCAATATCACAGGCCAATGGCGAGATGGCGCTTCTTGTGGGGAGCGCCCCTGTTGTTACCATGAGGAATTATCAGCAAGAGGTCGTTGCCTATACTAAAGGACTGGGCAGGCTGTTTTGCAGCTTGAAAGGGTACGAACCATGCCATAATGGGTCAGACGCCAAGCACCAGGTCCAAAGATATGGTGGATAAGCTGAATACTTTTATGATTTCCGGGGTCAGGGAGTTTTGGATTGTCGATCCCGATCAGGAGATTATCCTGGTTTATGGGTTTAAAGACCTGGATATTGATCATTTTAAAACCTACAGGAAACAGGAAACAGGAAACAGTCCAGTCGTATGGGTTCCCCGATTTGGAAATTGCAGGGACTATGGTTTTTCCTTAAATCCTTTTGTTATAAGCTCGAAATAGTTTCGCTTGATCGTCAAAGATGACTGAAAAACAATTAAATGTACCGCCAGCAAAGCATATCGTGGATGCGTTATGCACTGCTGCGGCAGATGAGGGAAACTATGTCTGTGCTATCAACGATCAAAGCGCTTTACTCTCGGCAATCAGCACCTACTACAAAAACAAGTATGGAGTAGTACTGGACAGGCAGTGCGGCAGGTAAAGGAAAGCGGAATATTAAAAGATGCATTCCATAGAAAATAAGTAATCTTGAGCCTGAAGTAAGGATTAACATAAAACTACCCAATTTAAGGCAGATGAATCCAGGGATTATTATACGATTATGGACAATACAGCGGAAGCAATTTTACTGCTGATTTGCCTTCAAGATATTCTGAATAAGAAGTTATTTCTTCTAAATTGACAGGAATTAAGCATAGCAAATGTTCTTGCCAATTTTTTTATTTTATTTTGCGAAAAATTATTTCTTGCTTCGTTGTATAGAGTGTAGGGGCTTTTACAATGAGAAGAATGAAAGGGGGGAAAACATGAAGAAGGATAAAAAAAATTATATACGGCGGTTAAAAAATAGACAGGAAGATGCTCTGGAATTTATTATGGATGAATACTTCCCTTTAGTGAAGGGCATTGTCAGTCATATATTGCTTCCCTTGGGAAGGCGGGAGCTGGCAGAGGAATGCATAAGTGATGTTTTTCTCTCTGTTTGGTATAATGCGGAAAAATTCAAGGGAGAGAGTGAGGAAGATTTTCGCAGATGGCTCTGTGCCATAGCGAAATATAGGGCAATTGATTTTTATCGCCGAGAAAAAAAGTGTGTTGAAATTTCCTCTTCCGATCATGAGAGGATTGACATGTTCCTGCCGGAAGAATCTGTGGAGGAGCAAGTGCTTTTTAAGGAGAGCACCAAGGAGATGGAAAAATTGCTGAACTTTTTTTCTCCCATTGACCGAAATATATT
>DATMYU010000611.1:0-3442 GCA_035560775.1 Desulfosporosinus sp. | reverse complement strand
TATCATAGTTATGGGGATTATCTCTTACCGGGGTATGGGAAGATTAGAAGACCCTGACTTTACAGTCAAGCAGATGGTAGTATCTGCAACTTGGCCAGGAGCTAGTGCGAAGCAAGTAGAAGAGCAGGTTACCGATAAAATTGAGAAAAAACTGCAGAACACACCAGGGTTGGATTATTTAAAGAGTTATTCTCAACCTGGCACGACGACCATCTTTGTTTATCTTAAGGATACCGTTCCGGCTAAGGATGTGAAAGCTACCTGGATCGAAGTTCGCAATTTGGCTAAAGAATTAGAGGGAAGCTTGCCTGATGGCGTAGTTGGGCCGACTTTCAATGATCATTTTGATGATGTATTTGGCAACATCTATGCCTTGACCGGGGATGGATATTCCTATGAAGAAATGAGAGAAAAAGCCGAAAAAATACGACGAGTATTAGCTGGTATCCATAATGTAAAAAAAGTTGAATTGGTAGGAGTTCAGAACGAAAAAATCTACGTGGAAGTAGATAATAGCAAACTAGCTCAAATTGGCATTGATCCACAGCTTATTACTACTGCGGTACAAAACCAAAATTCCATGAATCCTGCAGGGATGATAGAGAGCGAATATGATAAGGTATACCTTAGAGTGACCGGCATGTTTGAAAATATGGAAAACCTTCGTAATCTACCAATCCGCAGTAATGACCGTACGTTTCGTCTCGGTGACATTGCCAAAATAGAACGTGGATATAGTGATCCTCCTGACCCTAAAATGTTTTTTAATGGACAACCAGCGATTGGCATTCAAGTTTCTATGGAAAAAGGCGGTAACATTCTGGAATTGGGCGAGAATTTAGATAAGACAGTTGCAAAGCTTAAAAAGAACTTGCCAGCTGGATTGGAACTTCATACGGTAGCAGACCAGCCTAAGGTAGTTATCGAATCTATTGATGAATTTGTGAAATCGTTGATGGAAGCGATCGTGATTGTGCTTATTATCACTTTTATCAGTCTTGGTACTCGCTCTGGTTTAGTCGTGGCGTTATGTATTCCGTTGGTTATCCTTGCAACCTTTGCTGGTATGAAGTTGTTTGGAATCGACTTACAGAAAATATCATTAGGGGCTTTAATTATAGCCTTAGGGCTCTTGGTTGACGATGCCATGATTACAGTAGAAATGATGGTAGTTAAACTGGAAGAGGGGTGGGATTCTTTTCGAGCAGCCTGCTATGCCTATACGGCTACTGCTTTTCCAATGCTCACAGGCACGCTGATCACTTGCGCCGGTTTTATTCCCATCGGTTTTGCGAAAGGCAATGCATCAGAATTTGTTGGTAGTATTTTCAGTGTCGTAACCATCGCGTTGTTAATCTCTTGGGTTGTGGCGGTCACTATTACGCCCATGCTAGGTTATCAGTTAATCAAACTAAAGCACAAGGAAGACCATCTCGATCTGTATGACAGTAAATTTTATCGGAAATTTAAAGGGATCCTAGAATGGTGCTTACTCAACCGCAAAATCGTTCTTATTGCCACACTTGCTTCGTTTATTGGTTCTATTTTCTTACTAGGCCTAGCCAAACAAGAGTTTTTCCCAGCCTCGAATCGACCGGAATTAATCGTTGATTTAAGGCTGCCAGAAGGATCTTCGATTACGGCCATGGAGAAGGAAACACAAAAATTTGCACAAGAACTGCAAGGCGATACTAATATTGTGAGTTTTGCATATTATGTAGGACAAGGTTCTGCTCGTTTTGTATTAACCGCCGAACAACAGTTACCTACTTCTAATTTTGCTCAATTTATTATTGTAGCGAAAGATGCCAAAGCTCGGCTGGAACTTACCAAAAAAGTAGAGCAATTATTGGCTGACAAATATACTGCCCTGAGGGGAGTTTGCAAAGTCATCCAAACCGGTCCTCCAGATCCTTATCCTGTTGCCTTACGCATTAGTGGTGATGAAAAGGATAAAGTGCGGGAAATTGCTGCTAAAGTCAAAGAAGAGATGGGATATCATGAAGGGCTGCGGAATATCAATATGGACTGGGATGAAAAAGATAAGGTGATGCACTTAGATATTGATCAAGATAAAGCTAGGATGCTGGGGATTGATTCTAAGTATTTATCTTCATCGCTGCAGTTACAACTTTCTGGTTTATCTGTTGCCGAGTTTCGGGAGAATGATAAGACGGTTAGTATCGTCTTTCGGGTCGACTCTCAGGATCGCAAAGACTTGGATCATATAAAAGACTTAAACATTCATATTGGTAATGGTAAGTATGTAGTTCTTGATCAAATAGCGAAAATACACTATGAAGCAGAAGAAGGTCTAATCTGGCGACGTGATCTTAAACCGTCTATTACGGTTCAGGCAACGGTAGCGCCAGGCGTTACGGGAAATGACATAACGCAAAAAATCTATGATAGTCTAAAAACTTTACGTGCGGATTTACCACCGGGATATAGCATTGATATTGGTGGTCCTTTGGAGCAAAGCAATAAGTCTGGTGGATTTATTATCGAAATGGTGCCAATTATGTTGATGACCATTTGTATTCTATTAATGTTCCAACTGCAAAGTATTTCTAAAACGATGATGACTCTCATGACGGCTCCCCTAGGTATTATAGGGGTAATCTTGGCCCTCTTGTTTAGCGGAAGACCTATGGGGTTTGTTGTACAGCTGGGTATTTTGGCCTTATCAGGCATTATCATGCGCAATTCGGTTATTTTAATTGACCAGATTGATCGGAATAGTAAAGCCGGAAATTCCATGTGGGATGCAATCATTAAAGCGACAGTAACTAGATTTCGTCCAATCATGCTGACAGCCGCTGCGGCAATCTTAGCAATGATTCCCTTATTCTCGAGCGTTTTCTGGGGGCCTATGGCAGTAGCGATTGCAGGGGGGTTGTTTGGTGCAACGGTACTAACCTTGTTAGTATTGCCTGTTATGTATGCGACTTGGTATAAGGTACGACCAGAAATAGAAAACCAGGATAAGTAAGTTAACCAATTCCCATATATTTGTTTCAATTAAAATGGATCAATGCGATTAAGGGGAATAACCGTCCCACTGATGCTTCCCCAAAGTGCCACGGCAGGAAAACCCGGACGATAGATCAGCATGGGGCGGCGAATTTGAAAATGTATCTGTCCTTGTTGCCATAGCAGTGAACAGCGATGGTTATCGAGAAATCATCGGCGCATGCGAGAAAAAAGCATCGCAGGGACCCTTCAGGAACCGTCCCGCATATTCAGGATCGCAACGAGAAAATTTGTTCCCAGTATCAAGACGGTATTTCGGTTGAGGATATTGCAAGCTGCAATTACTTATCACCCAAAACAATCTACAAAATATTGGCTGATAGGAAAAGTCAATGCTAAATGAGAGCGATATGGTGATTTTGCCATGTCGCTTTTTTGTTTCTGAGTTATCTTGCAGGGTGCATTGGAA
>DATMYU010000610.1:0-11079 GCA_035560775.1 Desulfosporosinus sp. | reverse complement strand
TAACTATTATAGTCGCTCCCGCTAATACGGCTGCAATCCAAGCCAAAGGAGGATGGCTGTGATGGAGCCTTAATAAAGGAAACATCATACAATTAAAGGCCACTGACCACCAGATATTCCAACCGTTGTAATACAAAAAATAGCCAAATATATATAGCAGCCATTCCATGAAACTAAAGGCAAAAATCCAGAATGTCAGATAGTTCAACTTAGTAATAGTTCCTGATCTAGGATACCGATACAAAAAAAGTATAGCCATACTAGGATATATGGCGAATTTCCAAAATAAGTCGTTCAGGGTGTGGTTAAGCAAAGGGGCATAATACATCCACAGAGGTTTAGAATAAGTCAAGGTATCATAGAGGTAATTGCCAATAATCCAAAAAGCTAGTGTAGGGTAGTATGTTTTCCAATTTCTCCAATCTCCCCATTTCCATGCAAGTAAAATGGACACTACAGAAAGTATCCCAAACACCATTATTGCCAACTCCTACAATTCAAGTTCTCTATTATTTTGAACTTTGTCATTTAATTCAATTCGCTAAGACGTTTCGCATTCGGCTCTACATCTTCATCGGAGAACCCTTGAGGAATAGGGAAATTAACAGAGTTGAAGATTTTAGTCATCGTGTTTAGATGATCAGTCGATAGCTGTAAAGCATACTCTAGTATAGAACGGATTTCAGGGTCCTGGGCTTTAGCAACAAAATACTGCAACAAACATTTTGCTGAACTATCTGCCATATAACCTTCCCATAGCTCTCCAAATTCAAAGGCAGAGAGCCTTTCGTCACTAGGTGCGTCGTTAGCGGCATAATATGGTTGGGGTTGTGTTAATCTGTTAATGTCCTGTTGTTGTGTCTCCATGCTTAACCTCCAATTAGTTTTTGAATATATTTTTTTCTCTGTTAGTCTTTTAGTTTTTGCAAAAACACTTGTAATTAATCAATTTAACGAAATAATACCCCACTTCATAGTTAACAAATGCATTAATACGATGCAGGGAGCTTGAACAAAAAGGCAATGCCAAACCCCAAAATGCTGGAAAGTAACCATGCCCCTGGGGGTTTCTTTTGGTGTATTAGGAGTAATAGGAATAATGCGTAATCAAACAAAACGGAGTATATGAAATTCCAACCATTGAGATGCTGCATATAGTTGTATTTAAGCGCAAGATACTCTAAGAAAGCATAAAGGCAAACCCAAGCCGTGATGTAACAGACTTTCTTTATCACCCCTGATTTCGGGTAGAACGGTAAAAATACTAGAACGGTACATGGGTAAATTATTAGTGCGATGATTAAGGTTGTTATGGTTCCAGGAACCACTTTTGCGGTACACCGCCAAAGTGGTTTAGCAGCTGCAACATAAAAGTGAATAAAGTCCCCCGCGATAAGAAACAGTATCGTCGGGTAATAGATCTTCCAATTTCTCCAGTCTCCCCATTTATAGCAAGCAAGGACAAATAGACACGCTAACAGCAGAATCATTGAACTTTCCTTTCAGGTTTACTGAACTTTTTGTTCCGAAAATATCTCTGGCAACGGGTGTTAAACATTTCTTACCTATATTGTCTAAATATTAGGCATTTATATACTAAATCCAAGATAAATGTTCCATACTCACTGCTTAAGGAACACATTTTACTCATGGAGGCCAAAACAATAGTCAAACCCGTGATTTTAGGACTTGGCTCGTTTTAGTTTATATAACTAACGCTTCACTTGCACTACCCCTATTAGTGGCTCAAGTCCCTGGAGTGCGGCTCATTTTTCCCGAATAATTCAACATAGCAGCTTTAATACCGTTGCGGTTGTTTTCTTTTAATCAAGTAGTATTTAGTTACTGCCAGACTATTTTAGGCTTATTCTTACAGTCGTCTCTCTGAGTACTTATAATTCCAGATAGGTATGATTGTTTGATGGCAGTAATCTTTCTCAGTTGCTGTTGCTTTATGTTATTGATCCAAAATACTTTTGCTATATAAGATATCATCCAGCTTAATTTTCTTCGGGACGCAGGAAGATTGCATCAAACATAATCGCAATAGACACCACTTAGGGGTAACGAAAGGGTAACGCAATATTATTTAAACACGTATATTATCGTTAAATATGTTACATCATAATAAGGTGCACAAGGTCGCTAGATGAGCACCACAGGCCACTTTATGCGTTGTTAATAGGCTAAAATATGAAAGGAGTTTTCATAGTGTTTAAACATGTAAAAGATATGGAGTATACCGTACATGTCGATCGACCGGACCCTCGATTCGCCATCTTGCTACTCGAGCAATTTGGGGGAGGCAATGGTGAACTTAAAGCGGCTATGCAGTATTTCTCGCAGAGTTTAGGGTGTAATGATCCGAAAATACGGGACATGCTACAAGATATCGCAGCTGAAGAGTTAAGCCATTTGGAAATGGTGGGAGAGTGTCTTGCAATGCTGATTGGTCCTGTCGATAGTATTCCAAGAGATTTCCCAGCGAATCATATGGCTTTACTCGGTGGGGGGCCACTCCTCGTAAACTCTGCGGGCGTACCTTGGACAGCAAACTTCGTCAATTCAACTGGGGATCTCTATACGGATCTTTTATCAAATGCAGGAGCAGAACTACGGGCTAAGCTCGTTTATGAGCGCCTTCTGCAACAGACGGATGACGCAGGAGTCAAAGACATGATTCGTTTCCTCTTAAGTCGCGAGGAATCTCATAACTTTTCCTTTATGCAAGCGATCGAGACTCTAAAGGGCACCGGAGTTAATAAAGATTTCCGGGATTCAGATTTCTCTAAGAAGTACATGAATATGTCCACAGGGCAGGGAGATAGTCGTGGTCCGTGGAACGAGGGTAACGGGATCTCTTATGAAGAAAACCCAAATGAGAAGTATGGTGGGCCTGCTAAGTATGGAAAAGACCCCAAACCGACTGGAACTAAGGAAGTTGGGCCTGGTTATCAGGACCATACGCGTAACAATCCTCAATACTCGCAACCACAACCTCAGAATACTGATAAAACGGTAAATTAAATGAGCTGTCTCAGAATCGGGTAATAGTTAAGGGCATGGATTTAAATCCAGTCTGGAAGTGAAGAAGTCGGGCCAGGATATGATGACCATACCCGTAACACCCCTCAATATCCTCAAACATCTCCAGTAAAACATTAAAATGCCAAAAAATGCTTGAGGAAAGAACAATGAAAATAAGGAGGTGCCTATTTTGTCACTACAATTAACTCAAAAGGAAAAAATGCTCTTGATGGATCAAAGAACCCACGAGGAAACCTGTATCGATAAATATACCAAGTATTCTAATCAGGCCCAAGACCCCCAATTAAAACAGCTGTTTAACTCTCATGCAGTTCAGGAGCAAGAACACTTAAATACGATCAATCAGATTTTGAGTGGACAGGTACCTAGCGTAGGGGGACAACAAAAGCAGGGTCAACAACAAATGGTTGGAACTCCAGCCCCAGTACCCTCTTCGGTCCAAGGAAATTATAACCAAGAGGATGCTAAACTTTGCAAAGACATGCTAATGACTGAAAAGTATGTGTCCGGTGCCTATGACACAGCAGTTTTTGAATTTAGGGACAGTAATATCCGTCAGATTTTAAATCATATTCAAAAGGAAGAGCAGCAACACGGAGAAGAAATATTTCGATATATGGAAAGCAAGGGGATGTATCAAGTACAGTAGTTTGGCGTTTTTAAATGATAGAACTGTTTCTTTTGTAGAGAAACAGTTCTATTAGAGAATGTTCGGCAAGAATCATATACTAATATTCAGAAAGGGACCTTAGTTTAAAACTAAAGTGCCTTTCTTGCATTTCTAATTGAAAGTTACTAAGAGATGGGGGGAAGGTAATGGCAAAGACAGAGAAGTTGTATCTAAATGTGGCAATTCAGGTAGATGAAAAAATTTCGGAAATGCTGATGGATGTCACTGTTTCCAAGGGCAATTATTTTGAAGTTAATAAGATGGTGTTTCTTCAACTGAATCGAGAGACTAAAGAAGAGAACTGGGTTGTATTTCCGAAAAAGTATTATCCATTCAGACTCAAGGCTCTGAAGGATGAGATACTCGTTGAGATTAAACATGTAAAGGGGATTGACAACTACTCAAGTAGCAAAGAAAGTCAGAAATACAAAGAGATTATCGATACCACTACTCGGAATATGATACTTTAAGTAAGCAGCAAGCTCTAACAAAGTCAATATCAACAAAATGGTCAATATGGCAAGACCAAAGTTTAAGTAAACTTGTATTCATATAAAGCACACTCCATAGAAACTAGGAACCGAAATTCTTGCAATTAAGGGTTTCCGCTCCTAGTTTCTACGATTGGGGTAACTTTTAAAGTTCTTCAGTCTTCTATTATGTTCAAGTAGATTAGAGAACGCAAGTATAAAATTCAGGTGCTTAACAGATAATAACTCAAGTTAGGTTGAGGAGATTTGATTAATTATTCAGTCGAAAGTAAAGAAATCGTGCAGGATGACAAGGACGACACACGATACAATTCTTATTATTTTCAAACGTCTACTAAATAGCCTTAATAAATCGGCTGAGAAAACTCAATTTGTGTTTTAGATGAACAGTTATTTACTCAAACAGTGAATTTTAATTAGTAGTTCTGTTCTAAAGCGTTTTGAATGACCAACATCTATCTGTATATAACACGTAAGTAGTTAAATAGGAGGTGACCCATATGGCCGAAGAAAGTTTAACATTACATGAGACGTTTGAACTTCACCAAGTACTTAACTTTAAGACTATTTGTATGGTCAAGTCTAAATTAATGGAGGGTTTGGTTTTTAATCAGGACTTAAAGGCTTTGCTTGAAAAAGATGTTGTGCAATCAATGGCCGCCGTTAGTGAACTCCAAAGCTTATATTCACCGAAAACTCAAATACGTAGTGGAGATGTGACACAATGATCAATGATTATTTAGATGTTGAAAATGCTGAAGGGATGCCCGCGCTTGCCGATGCCACGTTCGCCTTGGATTTTCTATTATCGATTAAAACCGGCATCCAAAACAATGTTCTGGCCTTAGCTGAAGCTATCAGACCCGAAGTAAGGAAGGCTCTGTTAAATCAACTAAATAGTGCTGTTGCCCTGCATGGGGAACTCACCGAGCTGATGTTGGCCCAAGGCTGGCTTCATCCTCATGATTTAAGTAAACAGGCTGAGTTGGATTTAAAATCAGCTCAAATGGCCCAACAAATTGCAGGTCTCGACCTCTTCCCTGGCAACACGAGTAGACTGGGAACTTTTGCGACGCCGTTTAAATAAAACTTGGAAGGAAAACGACAATGAAAGCTGTAACCTATCAAGGCATCAAAGATGTCAAGGTCCATGATGTTCCTCCGCCCGAGATCCTTAAGCCGGATGATATTATCGTTAAGATAACTACGACAGCTATATGCGGGTCCGATCTACACTTAATTCACGGTATGGTACCCAATATGCCGGAAGGTTATATTATCGGTCACGAACCAATGGGCATTGTCGAGGAGATTGGCCCCGACGTTACTAAGGTTAAAACGGGTGACCGCGTGATCATCCCCTTTAACGTTAGCTGTGGCACTTGTTCTTATTGTCAGAGCGGGCTGACAAGTCAGTGTGACAACTCAAACCCCCATGGCCAAAGCGGTGCTTATTTTGGGTTTTCCGAAACATTTGGTGGTTATCCTGGCGGACAGGCAGAGTATATGCGGGTGCCCTATGGTAATTTCACCCCGTTTCGCATCCCAGATAACTGCGAAGTGGAGGATGAAAAACTGGTTTTACTTTCGGACGTTATGCCGACAGCTTACTGGAGCGTCGACAATGCAGGTGTAAAAAACGGGGATACAGTGATCATCTTGGGCTGTGGACCCGTGGGACTGCTAGCACAGAAATTCGCTTGGCTTAAAGGTGCAAAACGAGTGATTGCGGTCGATTATATCGATTACCGATTGGAACATGCTCAACGAACAAATAAGGTAGAAATTGTAAACTTTGGAGATTATGATGACGTGGGTGAATATTTAAAGGTAATGACCAACGGTGGGGCAGAAATCGTCATTGATTGTGTCGGTATGGGCGGAAAAATGACACCCCTGGAATTCTTAGCAACTGGCCTGAAGCTACAAGGTGGAGCTATGGGCTCTCTGGTTATCGCCACTCAGGCAGTTAAAAAAGGAGGAACCATTCAAATCACGGGTGTTTATGGCGCAAGATATAATGCCTTCCCACTCGGGGATATACTTAGCCGCAATATCAATATCCGATCAGGGCAAGCACCGGTCATTCCTTATATGCAACACCTATACAACCTGGTTGCGGGAGGAACGGTTGATCCGGGTGACATTGTTACCCATAGACTGCCCATTGAGCAAGCAGAACACGGTTATAAGGTCTTTGACACCAAAACTGAAGACTGTATTAAAGTCGTTCTCAAGCCGTTTCACTAATAACAGTTAAGAGGTGAAAATAGTGAGTACTTTACCTGAGCTTGCTGCCCACGAGATGTTACAATTGCATGGGCTAATTAACAGCGAAATAACCTGCACTAAGAAGCTTCAGGCCAGCATAGGAATCGTGAAGGACCCGGACCTTAAGTCGTTCATGGAACGTTCTATCCAACTCAAAAAAGATACATTGAATAACTATCGAGATTTTTACTACAACTCAGAACAACATTAAGGAGGTTCATAATGCGATTCCTTGACATGTTATTAGGTATTGAAAATCCACTTGGCGAGCGGGAAATCGCCTCAGACATGCTTAAAGATTCCAAGTTTGCCCTTATTTCACTGAGCAAAGCTGTAACTGAGGCAACCAATCCTCAGCTTAAGGGGCTAATATTAAGCAACTTGTTGACAGCAGTAGAACAGCACCATCAGTTATCAGACCTAGCTTCGAAAAAGGATTGGTACAAACCTTTCCTTGCTCCTCAACAACAAGTTAGAGAAGATTTGCGAATGGTCCAGAACATTACTGCTAAAACGGGGCATTAATCTTCTTATGATTTAGTTGGGAGCCATCGAATTATGGAGAGGTTAGGGAGGATCGGCAGTTCAAACATCTCCAGCAAATAAGCAGAATCACAGGGAATTATGAAGGTTTGATTTCGGTCATCGGCTCCATAGTTCACTTAGGCCCCGCAAATGATTGTGGGGTCTAAGTGAACTATGACGTTATAGTCCAATATGGAAATGCCTAGAGCAATTAACGGTTTGGCAGCTAGCCATCGGAGAAATGTGTATTTAAAGGAACCTAATGTATGTTTGTGTTGACAACGAGGAGGGTATGAGGGAATATAACAATGCGTGACAAACCGAAGGGGAAAGGATAAGAAGAGTTTGCAATAAGTTCGACTAAAATTTTATGAAGTCTAAAGACTCATAAAAGTAAGTTAACTTTATTAGTGGTGCATACATTTAATTGGGGACATTTCTTCGAGCGTCCAACCTATATCCGCTAAAGATAAGATGTGTCCCTTTTCATATTATGTTATGAACAATTTTTTGAGAGAAGGTGAATCGTTTGGGCAACGCGCAAATGCAAAGCGCGAGAGAATACTTAAGTCTTTTATCGGCTGGTTCGGGTGTTTCTGGCTATGAATCATCTATTGCTTCTCTGGTTATAGAACGATTTAAATCGTTAACTGATGAGGTGAGTTGCGATACGTTTGGTAATGGTTATGCGCTAAAAAAAGGCAACAAGCAACGTGCCAAAATTATGTTAGCTGCTCATATGGATGAAATCGGTCTTATCGTCAAAAAGATCGATTCTCGTGGTTTTCTGAGGTTTACCTCCATTGGTGGGGTTGATTAACGAACGCTCTTGTCCCAAGAAGTGCTTGTTCATGGACGACAAACAATCTCAGGCATTATTGGCGCCTTACACCTGCTGCAAAATGGGAACTTGGATCAAGCGGTTAAGATGGAAGAAATGGTTATTGATGTGGGGCTTTCGCCTGCTAAACTTAATGAAGTTATCCAAGTGGGGGATATAATTACTCTAAAGCGTGAAATGTATCCTTTGCTAAATAACGTGATAGCGGGGAAATCGTTGGATGATCGAGCCGGGGTGGTTGTCATGATGGTTTGCCTGGAAGAACTTTCCCATCTACAGCACGCTCATGATGTCATTGCGGTGGCTACGACACAAGAAGAAGTTGGAGTTCGGGGAGCACTTACCAGCGCGTATACGCTTAATCCGGATCTAGCAGTGGCTATTGATGTGACTCATGCTAGTACCCCAGATACAAAGGGTCAAGTTACGATTGAATTGGGGAAGGGACCGGCCGTGGCATTGGGTCCCAATATTCATCCGGCTATCTACCGACATTTCTCAGAAACCGCCCAAGAGCATCGCTTACCCATTCAAATTGAACCGATCCCGGGGGCCTCTGGTACGGATGCTTGGGCTATTCAAGTAACTCAAGAGGGTATTCCCACTGGGTTGATCTCTATTCCCTTGCGCTATATGCATACCTCTGTTGAAACTCTAGATATGCTAGACGTACTTAACTCTGGAAAATTATTGGCTCATTTTATCGCCTCCTTACCAGAAGAGTTGGAGGAATTTTTATGTTATTAAAAAGTCTAAGCGAGTTAAATGGTACCTCAGGGGCTGAAGGTCTCGTTCGCAATTTTCTGCGCCAACAAGTTGAATCTTTTGTGGATACAGTAACCGTTGATAAAATAGGAAATTTGATTGCGACTAAGAACGGACACCTAGGTGGTCCGAAGGTCATGCTCACAGCTCATATGGATGAAGTAGCATTGATGATTGTTGATATAACTAGCGACGGATTTCTCAAATTCCGACCGGTCGGTGGAATTGATGCTCGAATCCTCGTCTCTAAACCGGTTCAAATTAATGAAACTCTCGTCGGGGTGATTGGGGCTAAAGCCATCCATTTACAAAAACCATCAGAACGTCAAAAGGCGTTACACTTTGACCAACTTTATATTGATATCGGAGCTAAATCTAAAGAAGAAGCTGCCGGTAAGGTCAAGCTGGGTGATTATGCCTATTTTATCACCAAGTGTGAGCCATTTGGAGAAGGCCTTTACAAAGGTAAGGCGTTTGATGATCGGGTAGGGTGCGCTATTTTAGTTGAGCTGCTTAAAAGGGATTATGATATCCCTTTAGTTGCGGCCTTTACAGTACAAGAGGAGGTTGGTCTCCGGGGTGCTAAGATAGCAGCCTATCACATAAATCCTGATTTTGCGATTGTTATTGAGGGGACAGTAGCTGCTGATGTGTCGGACCAAGGAGAAAAGGGATGGGTTACCGAGTTAGGCAAAGGCCCTGCTTGCTCCTTAATGGACAGAACAACCCTTTATAATCCCAAACTTATCCAATGGGTGGCAGATTTAGCCCGTGAGAAGGGAATTCCCTTGCAGTTTCGGCGTGGATCCAGCGGCGGCAATGATGCAGGTCCTATTCATGTAAGTAGAACTGGAATCCCTACGATTGCTTTAAGTGTACCTTGTCGTTACATCCATTCCTGTGTCTCGGTTATCTCCGAAAAAGACTATTCAGCATGCTTTAACCTGATAAGTGAAATTTTAAACGAACTCCCGCGTAAGCTTAAGTTTAGCCCGATGGACAAGGAGGACATGTGATGGATTTTGCAATGCTTGGACAGTTAACTCAGTTGTTTGGCCCGTCCGGTTCAGAGGAACTGGTCGCGGAATTCATAGCGGCACAAGTTCGTCCTTACTGTGACGAACTATCAAAGGATACCTTAGGAAATCTGATTGTTCGTCGTCAAGGAAATGGTAAGAAAATCATGGTCGCCGCTCATATGGATGAGATCGGGTTGATGATAACCCATATTAATAAAGAAGGGTTCCTGCGTTTCGTTCCTCTCGGTGGAGTTCAGATCCCCAACCTTACTAGACAAAGGGTCAAGTTTATTGATGGAAGGATCGGTACGATTGGGGTCGAAAAACTAGATAAGCGAAGTGATTTTAAGCTGGATAAACTCTATCTCGATATTGGCGTATCATCGCGGGAAGAGGCTGAACAGTTTGTTCACATAGGGGAAACTGCGGTTTTTGTCGGGGATTTCGTAGAATCTGGAACTCGGCTTATATCCAAGGCCTTCGATGACCGAATTGGTTGTTTTGTTGCGATTGAAGCTCTCAAACGAACCAAGTCCACTCACGAATTAGCATTTGTCTTTACAGTGCAGGAAGAAATCGGGACCCGTGGTGCCAAGACAGCTGCTTATGCTCTCGAACCGGATTTGGCCATTGCAGTGGATGTCACAGCCACTGGGGATACTCCCAAAGCTCACCCTATGTCGGTAGAATTAGGTAGTGGTGTGGGTATTAAGGTGCTCGACCGCTCCATGATCACCTCACCTAAAATTAAACGTTGGATGGCTGATGTTGCCACTGATAGGATCATTCCCTTCCAGTGGGAGGTTTTAGAGTATGGTGGTACGGATTGTGGAGCCATTCATTTGTCCAGGGGAGGGGTCCCCTCGGGGGTTCTTTCCATCCCTACGCGTTATGTCCATAGCCCTGCCGAAATGATAGACAAGCGTGATGTTGAAGCCGCCGTAGATTTACTAGTGGCACTCTTAGAAACCTCAGCATAATTATAGAAGAAACAACGAGAAGACCACTCATTGGGTGGTCTTTTTTATACCTATACAGACTCCCATGACGCTTAAAGACGGCACCACTGATGAATGAAATAATGCTTATTCCAGGGCAGAAAGTATAAGTTTTGGGTGGCATAATTCGGGTGCTATAAGCGCAACTAGGCGGTCACCGGCTCCTGCGGATAACAAGAAGGATAACACGTGCGAAGACAATGTCTTCGGGCGCCAGCCAAGTTTTCTTTATACCTATACAGGTATAATTTTTGGGTAGCATAATTCAGGTGGTATAAGTGGAACTAGGCGGTCGCTGGCGCCTGCGGCTTGGCGTCAGCCAAGTTTTCTTTAAATCAAGGACAAAGTGGGGGAATATATGTGGAAAAGGGACCAAGTAGTATAGCCTGGAATAAACTGGTCATCAGAAATTTGTACTTGGCTGGTTCAAAAAAATAATGGTATATGATAT
>DATMYU010000609.1:0-2494 GCA_035560775.1 Desulfosporosinus sp. | reverse complement strand
AGCTTAAATGATACATCGAGGGTACGTTTTGAATCATTCATTCTTTCACTCACGGACGTTTCGATAGTTATGGGTGGCTTTTCTTTGAGTGTAGGAACATAAATACTATTCCCATCCTGAGCGTTTAAGTCTTTCACTAATTGGCTTGGCAGGTTTTCGTCAGAAAAAATATGTATTAAGCCTTCGTTCTTTGACCACTCCTCTTGAAGGGTAACAGTCTGTGGGTAATCTCTAGTGTAGTTAGGTACTAACCCTAACATTAAAATGAGTAAGCAGGTGACGACCAAAGCAGGTTTGCGCGAACGATAAAGTAGCTTTTTCCAAAATTGTTGCTTGCTGATGGCCACGTGTAAAGCTGCCAAAAAAAAGGGCATAAGTAGCAAGCTATAAATCCATAGGAAGATCAAAAGATGTTGATGAAACGTTTGGTAAAAGCTGATCCACTGTTCTGAATTCAAGAGTTCAATGTGCAATCGATAGATAAAATAAGGACTGATCAGGACGAGGAGAATGCTTGGTACAAAAAACAGCAAATCCATGCACAAGAGCCAAAATACAAAAGGGAAAGCAATGTCTATACGAATGAGCGTCAGTAAAGAACTGGCACCAAATAACAGTATAACTCCGGCAAACCAATAGGATTCCGGGTCCCTCGCTATCGGTAGTTTATAGAACCAACTTGCGATGATGATGAAAGAACCTAAAGCAATTCCTATACGTGCCCCTAGAAAGAGCGCAGGATAAGCGTACCATAGAAACTGAATTTGTTTAAGCCAATGCCAAAGAAGTTCTCCAATTCCACTTAAGCTCACCACAACTAGGCTAAATATGAGGGTAACTCCAAGAATTCCTAGAGCTTTTTTCCAGATCAATTTATGCTTATCCATTTTTTTGTAAAAACGTATCAAAACCCAACCTGTAAAAATAAACGTCAAGAAAATAAAACATCGAATTTCAAGGCTTGATAGGATAAATACTTTGTTACCTAACTGAAAAGGTAAATAAAGATCATCCCAAACACTGGGTCCCATTTTTTCCAACTTCACAGTTTTTATTAAACGATGGGTATAATCGCCGACTTGCTGCATTCCTTCTAGAGAAACACGATCCAGCCGATCTTCGGGTCGATGAAAATATCCAGCAGGGCGCCCAGAAATACCCAAACCAAGGGCTGGAATTCCTTGATCCAAGAAAGAGCTAAAATCACTTACCCCTCCTTGTGAACTGTCACGGGTCATTATGATAAAATCGCGACTGAGATGAAAGGGGATATGACTATCACGTGCTAAAGCAGTGACTTGCTTAATCAACTCTGGAGGAGCAGACTTTTTGCCTGCCACATCAATCTCCATCGGGGTTCCAACCATGTCAACATTGAGCATCCAACGAACGGCTGATAGATCTGCTTGCCCTGTATAGAACTGTGATCCAACGAGCCCATACTCCTCTGCTCCGAAGAAAATTAGTTGATAGGTCTCTTGATGAGATTCCTTGCTCAGTACTCTAGCAAGTTCCAGTAAAACCCCTACACCCGAAGCGTTATCCACCGCTCCAGGTGCATTTAGATTTGCGGAATCGTAATGGGCACCAACGACAATTGTGTCGGGAAGTGTTCCTGGTAATTCAGCAATAATGTTCTGGCTATTAATCAGTTCAACCTGTTGTTCAAGTTGTAAGACTGATGCATCTCGTACAACAACTTTACTAAAGGGCTGTTCACGTACCTTCCAGCCATTTTGCTTAAGCACATAACTAATATACTGAGCTGCCTTCAACTCTGACTTGCTTCCAGCAGGTCGAGGCCCAATTTTTTGGGCGAGATACTTCACATGCTCATACGCCTTCTCCGCAGAAAACCTAGGTTCAGAATCATCTGAAATCGGAGCGGCATGAATCTTTGTTAAAAAAAGAGGTGGCATTATAAGAAGGATTAGAATAGCCACAAATATGATCACCATAGATTTGAAAAACTTCATACCCCATGCCCCTTCACAGAATTAAACTTACTTTGCCCATATTTTTTAAAGAAAACTTGGCTGGCGCCCGAAGACACTGTCTTCGCACGTATTAGTCATTCTGTCAGCCGCAGGCGCAGACCAAGGATGGTCAAGTGTCCCCTGTAGCCAAGGATGGTGAGAAGGGACCGCCGGCGACCGCCTAGTTGCGCTTATACCACCCGAATTATGCTGCCCAAAACTTATACTTTCTGATTGGTATTAAAAACTAGGCCGGCGCCGGTGGTCCCTTCAGGGCACGGCACTTTGCCATCCTTGGCAGCGGTCCCTTCACGCCATCCTTGATCGGCGCTTAATCTCGAATGTCAGGTTCGAGTCTTCGCTACAGGAACACTCGGCCATCTTTGACCAGCGACCGCCTAAGTTGCGCTTATACCAACTGAATTATGCTACCCGAGACTTATACTTTCTGTATAGGTATGAAAAACTTCTTAGGGTTATGTCTCAAAATTCGTATGGCACTCTGTCCATATATGATA
>DATMYU010000608.1:0-3568 GCA_035560775.1 Desulfosporosinus sp. | reverse complement strand
ATAAAACACAGTGCGATAATAAAATGTTATGACAAAATAGGCACCAGAAAGTCCAAAAGGGACGCTGGTGCCTATTTTGTTGATTCCAGAAATACAGCAGCAATTTAACAAACGGCCAGGGAAGTCAACAGATCGTCTCTTCAGTTTCGCGAAATTGATAAGATCTTCTTTCAGAATATTGAGTAGATCCAGTGTGCTCCTGGCCAATTTCGGAAAATCTTTGCTAAAAATTCCTGCTACAGGATTTCTACATACCCTTCCGTTCCGTTTACTCGGATTCTCTGACCGTCTTTGATTATTTTTGTAGCGTTTTCTACACTTACGACTGCGGGAAGGCCGTATTCCCTGGCAATAACGGAACCATGGGTCATCAGCCCACCCACTTCCGCCACCAAACCTTTGACGGATACAAACAGCGGTGTCCAGCTGGGGTCAGTGAAGGTGGTGACCAAAATATCACCTTCATCAATATCGGCATCCTCCATTTTTAAAATGACTCGTGCCCGGCCCTCGATTATGCCCGATGAAACCGCTAAGCCTGGCAGGGCACCCTGAGGAATATCCGTATTGTATTCTCCTGATATGACCTCGCCTTCCGATGTCATCATTCGGGGTGGTGTCAGTTTTTCAAAAACCGCGTAGTCCTCTTTTCTCCTCGTTATAATACTGTAATCCAGTCGGTTTATTTTAATAGTTTCCCTGAGTTCCTCAAAGGATAGATAATAAATGTCCTCTCTATCCCGGATGATGCCCTTTTGCGCGAGCTTGGTGGCCTCCTTTAGCAATGCCTGCTTATAAATGTGGTAGCGTTGCATGAAGCCATATTTGGGATATTCACGATAACCGATCAAATTGCGCAAGATGCTGATCATCCGCTTTGTCTTTTTAACCTTTTGTTTGCCGCCGGGCAAATCCTCCAGGCGGCTTAAGAGAGCCTGTTCCTTCTGCTCTGCTTCCAGCAGTCCCTGTTTAAATTTTATGCTGCGCGCATTAGGCTCAAAAATCTTGATGTTGCTGAGGATCATAGGGATGAGTGCTGTTGGCTGTTCGCTCCAACGGGGCCTGGTGATATCGAACTCCCCGGAACAGCGCATGCCGTATTTCACTAGATAAGATCGTAGGGAGTCTCTGACAACATTGCCGCCTTCCAGTCTGCTCAAATCTTCAAAAAAGGTTTCCTCACTGGCATGATGAAAGTATTCAATCACCGCCGGATATTGTCGGACGACGTCCGCTACATCCAGCAGCTCAAGCCCCATTTCGGAGGTGACATTGTTGGCTACCGAGTGGGATAGCATGTCTGCTGCGTTCTTTTCGCCGAGCCACTTTTCCATTTTCTTATTGATCCAATTCGCTGCATATAACCCGATCATGATCACAGCCATACCGCGTGGATCATACATGATTGTCTTTAATTCCTTATGGTCTTGTTTAATGAAGTCAAACAGTTCATCTCCAGATAGGTTTGCAATTCTTAGCTGTAGATCTCTGATAGATGCCTCATTTTGGGATATGAGGTTTTGAATAATTGCTACGTCGTTTTTGCGATAGATTTTTATAGCCTGAATAGGTATTGACCATGAGAAAAACTCTGAACCAATGCGGATAGTTCTTTTTCCGCGCGGCAACGATTTCATAAAATCCTTCCGCTTCATTAGACTTAGGATAGCGTTATTGGTGAGAGGGTCAGTTTTACCCATGCCGAGAACTATCTTTCGTCCCATGGGGGAAGCCAAGTCGTGCGTTAGATCGAAGAACATTCTTCCAGCGGCTTGGCTCATCGAAATCTCACCAGACAAAAGTTGAAAAAAAGATACCCCCAATGGTTTGATGGCATCTGTCATCATCTGCTGGTGGCCCACTGACATGAACACATGGATTTTATCATCGATTACCTCTGGTATAGGGTATAAGGTAGTAATGGGGCGGCTCTAAACCACGAAAAATGAATCTTCAATAAGGCACCATTCGATGTCTTGAGGGCAAGAAAAATGGTCCTCGATCCTTTTGCCCAGGCCCTCAAGCTGCAAAATCTGCTCATCCGTCAGAGTCTGCAAATTCTGACGTTCAGATTCAATCACACGTTCCTCTGTGCCACCTTCTGCTAATGCGTAAATGGCCAGTTTCTTGGTCGATATCTGCTTATCGATCCTACCGTCCCGGACTTTATAGATATCAGCATTCACCAGACCGGAGACCAGTGCCTCGCCAAGCCCGAAACTGGCATCAATGGACAGAATCTTCCGGTTAGATGTGACGGGGTCTGCAGTGAACAGAATCCCCGCAGCTTGCGGAAAGACCATCCGTTGGATGACGACAGATAAATAAACCTTGCTGTGGTCCAAGCCGTTTTGGATGCGGTAAGTTACGGCACGGTCAGTAAACAGCGACGCCCAGCACTTACTGATATGCTGTAGGATGGCATCTTTTCCTATAATGTTCAGATACGTATCTTGTTGACCTGCAAAGGAGGCTGTTGGTAGATCCTCCGCCGTTGCACTAGAACGTACGGCATAGGCATTTTTTTCGCCAAGCTTTGAGAGATTACGGGTGATCTCTTCAACTATATCCTTTGCAATGGCTATCCCTTCAATGACCCTACGAATCTTTCCACTGATTTCACTGATCCCTTCCCTGTTCTCCACCTTTAAAAGCAATAATTTGTCAATCAATGCATTAACTTCCTCGTTATGCCCAATTATTCTATAATACGCTTCGGTGGTGATACAAAAGCCCTTCGGTATCCTTATCCCTTCAATCTTGGATAGTTCCCCCAGGTTAGCGCCTTTGCCTCCGACCATCATGAGCTTTGTTTTATCAATGTCTTTAAAGTCAAGCACATATGAATTCATATATAGCCCTCCTATTTGATGTCCAACTAATCAGCTGATCGTCACACGACGTTCACCATGAAAATTACTAGTGTAAAAACGATGATCACTAAGCAAAATGGTCTTAGTGATCATTATATTACCCAAGCAGATTACCAAACAAAGGGAATAAGTCTATATCGTACCTTCTTCTTATAGTCTTCGTAACCTTCCAATTCATTGACTAACATGCTTTCTTCACCGATTATCCTGACCGCCATAAAGAAAACCGCAATCAATCCTATTATTAAGCCATAGATTGAACCCAGCATCAAAGGTGCCCCTACAAGCATAAATGAATTGCCAAGATACATGGGATGTCTCACGAAGCCATAAACGCCTGTGGAAATTACGTGTTGTTTTCGTTCTGTCTGAATCCTGACCATTGTTGAAGCGAAAGTATTCGTAGCCACTGATTGAAATAAAAAGTATAAAGCTGGTAGTAATGCCACTCCACCAACTACTTTTACCCATACAGGAAAATAGGGTGACCAAGACCAGGCATACCTTTTGGCATCTAACGGCATAATGATAACCCATACGATAAGTGATAAATAAGCAAAGGATTGATAATATTTATCCCAGCCTTTTTGGTTGTCAGAACCAGGCATTTTAGACCGTTCTGCCAGTAATGTTGGGTCATATTTTGATAAATAAATACCAATTGATAACGTCATCGAAAGCCAAAAGATAATGAA
>DATMYU010000607.1:0-4184 GCA_035560775.1 Desulfosporosinus sp. | reverse complement strand
AAAACAAGGAGGTGATCTAATGGACATAGCAGCACTATCAATGGCAATAAGTCAATCAAGAGTAAAGCAATCGGCGGGTATAGCAGTAATGAAAATGGCAATGGATACTGGGAAGGAAAATAATACGCAGATTACGGAAATGATACAAAATATTTCAGTAGACCCTAATGTAGGACAGCATTTCGATGCTTCGGTATAGAAAAAGAGCAGAAGATGGGAAAATATTAGAATGGACATCAGTGCGGTTGTATGACCCATTGATGCTCATTTTTTTATGGTGCAACAAAAAATATTAAGTTTACCCCTAATGGTTTGTAGCACTTCTTACGATATAGATAGTAGATTATTCCTCAAGCAGAGGGGCTTGAGGGGATAATATTAGGTTAAAAAGCAGTGATTGCTAAAACTATACTACTGGATATAAAAGTATAGAGGCGAATTTTTCGATAGGAGGATTTAAATATGTCATCAATCGGAGGAACTTATGGGCTGTCTGGTTCGGGCATGGATATTGATGCGATTGTAAAGAATTTAATGTCACGGGAGCAGGCTAAAGCGGATGCTTTGCTCCAGAAGAAAACGGTAGCTGAATGGCAAAAGACGGCTTACAATAAGGTGTATGATGATATCAGTAATTTTCGCGACACGGTGTTTAACTTTAAGTTACAGTCGACTTTAAGCCCTAATAAGGTTACTTCTAGTAACACGTCGGTAGCTACTGTAACAGCTAATTCGGGTGCTGCGGATGTGAATCATTCCTTAGTAGTTGCGCAGTTAGCTGATGGCGTAAAGCTGACCAGTTCTGCTAGCCTGTCTGCGGCAGGAGTTACCGTAGATCGCACTTCACTCGCTTCTCAGTTCGGCTATGGCACAGATCCAGCCACCATGCCTGCAATGTCAATTACTATCGCGAACGGTTCAGCAAGCGCTACTATTAAGGTTAATCCTACTGGCACACTTAATGATTTTGTTAAACAAATAAATGACGCGGGTATTAACGTAACGGCTAATTATGATACCACACTGGATCGTTTCTTTCTTACAACGAACAATTCTGGTACGACTGCTGATATTAGTTTTGCTGGTAGTAATGCAGCAGGAATGAAGTTTCTAACGGATGACTTAAATCTACCTGCTTCTGTAATGGCCACTGGCTCTAACGTGTCTAGTAGTGCCAGTATTCAAGCTACTGTACATGCTGATCCTGATGCTCTATTGACGGGCCTCACGGGCTCTACGCTCAAGTTGCTCGATTCTACTACTGGGGTATCCCGGTCTATTGTTGTTGAAGCTGATGATACTATGATGTCCATGGTGAAAAAGATATATGGCAGCGATGCCACAGCGAGCTTTGATTCTGTTACTGGTCAATTTTCCATTACTCCGAATCAGAGCGGAAAGCTCCTCGTAGACGGTACTAGTGACCAAAGTGCCAAGGACTTGTTTAGTCAATTACATCTTCCTACGACGTTTACTGCAGGAAAAGTAGCAACCAGCACGAGTAGTGTCAATATTCCCTTGGATGTTGATGCTCCGTTAAAAGGTCAATTCGCTGAATTTGCCGAATTTACAGCCTCAGATAAGTTCATTTTGAAAATTGACGATGGCACTGGTACTAATACGTTCACATCTGTAGAGGTTAATCCGACGACTGATTCGTTGCAAGACATGTTGGATAAAATTAAGGCAGCACCAAACGTTGCGGATGCTTCCTATGATTCGGCTACGGGAAAAGTAACGCTGAAGGCCCCTGACGGAAAGGAACTGAATTTTACCGGTAGCGATGCAGCGGGAACCAGTTTCTTAGCTAATACCTTAAAATTACACCAAGCCGGTCAAGATGCTGTCTTTAAATTAGATGGAGTGGCTCTAAACCAAGCTACAAATTCATTTAGTATATCTGGTGTCACGTACAATCTGACAGGTGTCTCAACTGACGCAGAGATGTTGTCACCGGGTGTTATGAATACTAACGTTGGGCAAGTGACCAATGTTAGCGTGACTAATGATACAGACGCTGCCGTGGCCAGTATCCAGTCCTTAGTTGACGCCTATAACAAAATCCTAGCTGAGGTCAATGGAATGGTGAACGAAACTCGCTATAAGGATTTTCAACCTCTTACAGATGCCCAAAAATCAGCTATGAAAGATGCGGATATTACAGCATGGGAGGCGAAGGCAAAGAGTGGGATGCTCCATAATGATTCTACGTTGTCAAGCCTGGTGAACAGTATGCGAAGTGCTTTCTCCAGCCCTGTTTCTGGCGGTGCGGGCACTAATAACAGCGCATCATCAATTGGGATTACTACCAAAAGCTATGTTGAAGGTGGCAAGTTGTACTTGGACACCGACAAATTACGAACAGCTTTGAATACCAATCCCAATGTACTGAATGAGTTGTTTGGCGCGGTTGGTGCAAAAATAACAACAACAAAAACAGCAACTGATGGAAGTACGATTACGACTACCACTACTGATAGCAAAACTCAGGGGATCTCTGGGCGATTGTATGATGGGATTAAGACGACAATGGATCAATTAAATGAAATAGCCAGCACAACAGCTAATGCCCAATACGATACGAATAGTAATTATGCTAAGAGAATCAAAGACTACGATAAGATGATCAGCACTGCCGCAGACAGGTTTGATGTAGTGCAGGCAGCTTATTATAAGAAATATAATGCGATGGAAGTAGCTTTAGAGCAGATGAATTCACAGAGCACTTGGTTATCATCGATGTTAACTTCAAGTAGTTCATAATAGAGAAAGCAATTGGAGGGAATGTTTATGGTTAATCCACAGATGGCGAATGCTTATAAAAAGCAACAGGCTATGACAGCCTCACCGGAACAATTAACTTTATTGCTCTACAATGGCGCCCTGCGTTTTCTAACTGAAAGCATTCAAGCGATGGAGCAAAGGGATATCCCGAAATCCCATAACGCTAATATGCGCGTGCAGGACATCGTTCGTGAATTTGTACGCACCTTAGATATGGGCTATGAAGTATCGAAAACCTGGGGACAACTTTATGAGTATACGCAATATTGCCTCGTTCAAGGTAACATCAAAAAAGATATCAAACAGCTGCACCAGGCGAAGGAAATGTTAGAGGACATGCGGGAGGCCTGGGTCGGCGCCATGAAACAAACCCATGTGGCTCGAGCAGTGGGCAAGTAATGGCAGGTAAGACAGCAGAAGCTTTGTGGCGGGATTATCAGTTTTTGACCAAAGAAATGATGAAGTTCTTAGCCCAGCAGGATATGGAACTCTTCAATAACCTAATGAGTCAGCGGGAACGGTTGCAGGCCATCATTGACCAGACTTCCGACGATGGCTTCCAAGTCTCAGCGGTGGGAAGAAGCCTGCTTAGCGAAATCCAGCAAGTCAACCAAGATATCACCGATAATATGCAGCTCTTACTCAACCGTAGCAAGCAACATCATCAGGTTTCAGAAGCCTATGGCGTTGCCAGCACGACAGCTGTTAACCAGATGAATTGGAAGAGATAACCCCACCCCCTATTAAATCAATTGGGGTTATAATTTAGGAGGAATTTTCGATGATCAATCTCATCCAGCCAAATACCCAGACCACCACGATCCCCGTGGATACCTTTCCTGGGCAAAAGCAGGAACGGTCACAAGATACACCGCTCAAGGTGGTCGACCGCAAGCAAGAGGTTCCCTCTGCCCGGGAAGAAATTCCGCGTGAAGAGGTAGAAAAGACTGTAGAAAAACTCAATCGCCTTATGGGAATTATTGATAAACGTTATGAGTATAGTGTCCATGAAGAATCTCATCGCCTTATTGTTAAGATTATTGATCAAAATAACGGAGAGGTACTGGCTGAAATTCCATCGAAACGGGCCATGGAAATTCTTGATTCGTTTACTCAAATGGCTGGATTGTTTTTCGATAAGCGGGTCTAACTGATAAATAGCGCGAAGCAACATAAGAACACAAGACAATTGCACAGAATTAACGTTCATCTGGATAGACAGGTTGCATATTAGGCACCCTGTTTATTTTTTGCCCGAAGGTCCTATAGTGCTATGCCGAAAAGACTATATATGCAGTTTCTACAGGGTGATATTCTTAATAAGAATGACATTCAAGGGATGTTTTTAGCGGTTTTTGAAGTAAATTTTCAATTAATGAAAATTTCCATACGATGTATGC
>DATMYU010000606.1:0-9379 GCA_035560775.1 Desulfosporosinus sp. | reverse complement strand
AACATACACCGAGTCTCTGATTAGGCCGTTAACAACATCGATAAATAATCAGCGGAGGAGGACACCATGTTCAAGGTGAGAAAAGCAGATATCTTGGTTATCGGCGGTGGCGGTGCCGGTATTAAAGCGGCTATTGCAGCGGCTGAAAGTGGTAAAAAGGTAATTTTACTTAGTAAAGATCCCTTAGCGAAAACAGGAATTACGCCGGTGGCAGGGGAAGGAATTGAAGGGGCTGTCAATCCGGGCGACTCGGTGGGGATGCATTTTAGCGATACCGTTAAATCCGGACGGGGCTTGGCTGATGAAGATCTAGCCTGGGCACTGGCAGAAGACTCGATTGATAGGATTTTTGAACTGGAAGAGTATGGCGCAAAATTCAAGAAGAATGAAGATGGAAGCTTTGCTACCTCGGTACGCCCGGGACAAAGTCATTCGCGGAACTTATTTATTAAGGGAGGCGGCTGGGGATTAGCTGCCAGTCTGCACAAGAAATTGGCACAGCTCCCTAATATTCAGCTGGTTGACAGCGCCGCCGTTACTCGATTTTTAGTCAAGGACGAGCAGGTCATCGGTGCAGTTTATTTAAACGTAAATGTCGGGGAGATCGAGGTTGTTCAGTCCAAAGCTACGGTCTTGGCAAGCGGCGGCTATGAAGAATTGTGGCCTTTCACCGATACTCCTCCGGATACCACCGGGGAAACTCTAGCAATGGTTTATCAAATCGGAGCACAGTTAATTGATCTGGAAATGGTTTTATACTATCCCGGTGTCGTTGTGTATCCGCCAGCTGCCAGAGGTTGGCTGGTGCAATATGAATATATTTTAAATCCTGAGATTTTAGATGGCCGGGTGCTGAATGGTCAAGGGGAGGAGTTTGTTAAAGGCTTTCCGGCCCGTGACGAGTTCATTCGGGCGATTCAAAACGAAGTGAAAAAGGGTACTGCCAGTCCACATGGGGGTTTCTTCGTTGATTTGAGCCAATCGCGCTACTCGCGTGAAGCTTTGACAGAAAAAATGTTGAAATGGTTACACCAGTACAGCAATTTAAAAAATGTAGGCATTGATCTGCGGACCGATAAAGTGGAAATGGCGCCTGCCGCCCATTATTGTCTAGGTGGCCTTAAAATCGATGATCGCGGACAGACCAATATAAAGGGTTTGTTTGCCGCTGGGGAGATCACGGGCAATGTTCATGGTGCTAATCGTATTTCCGGTAATGCCCTGTCCGAGACCCAAGTATTTGGCAAAAGGGCAGCGACGAGTGCCTGTCAATATGCGGATGATGCAGACTTTGTCAGTGTTGATTTCGAGCAGCAAGTCTTGGAGGAATATGCCCAAGTTAGTCGTTGGCAAGAACAAAAAGTAACCGGAATTCGTCCCAGCACGCTGAAAAAGGAACTGCAGGCTGTTATGGATCGCTATGTGGGGCTAGAACGGAATGAAACCAGTCTGCAGGCGGGGTTGGCTTTGGTCCGGAAATTGCGGGATAAAGTGGCTGATTTGACGGTTATTGCCCAGAAACGTTATTGTTATGAGCTTCGCGAAGCTTACGAGGTCCGGGGGATGATAGATTTAGCCGAACTGATTATTTTATCAGCCCTGCAGCGTCAAGAAACCCGGGGACACCATTTTCGCACAGATTATTTGCAGACAGAAGAGACCCCTTATCATACGTCAATCTCTTTGAATAAAAGTCAACCCAACCTTGCTAGGTTACCGGTCACAAAGCGTTAACTGGAGGATATAAAATGGATATTCGCTTAAAGGTTTTTAGGTTTGATTCGGACCTCGATGCTGAACCATATTATTCAAACTATACGTTGCCGTGGACAGACGGACTGACTTTATTGATGGCGATAAAAAGAATTTACGAGACCATCGATCCTACTTTGGGATTCCGCAATTATTTTTGTGGCAGAGGGCTGTGCGGCAGCTGCCTGATGACGGTAGATGGCAGGGTTAAAAAATCTTGCCATGTTATCCTGGAGGCGGACCGGGAATATTTGGTGGAACCGCTCAAGAACTATCCGGTTATTCGTGATTTAGTTGTTCAGTTCGGAGATCAGCAACCCACTGCTGAAAACCGGGTAATATCCTAGATTCAGTGACAAAATTTAAGGGGGTGGTAGTTTGGATAAGATTGAGGAACGGATTGTAGAGCTTATCGAGAAGAATCGAGAGAAGATTATAGCCTTCGGCAGAGATATTTATGATCATGCTGAGCTGGGGTATAAGGAATTCCGTACTGCTGCCAAGTTTGCGCAAGTGTTGCGCGAATTGCCAGTGCAAGTCAACGAAGGTTTGGCGATTACAGGGGTTAAGGGGTATCTGAAGGGGCAAAGACAGGATATTTCGTTAGCCTTGATTGGTGAGCTTGACGCACTGAGAATTCCAACCCATCCTCATGCGAATCCCGAGACAAATGCCGCGCATAGTTGTGGGCATAATGCGCAATTGACAGGCGTTGTGGGGGCGGCTTTGGCGCTGAGTGATCCGGAAGTAGCGGCGGCTTTGGCCGGTGAGGTGATTTTCTTTGCAGTGCCTTCGGAAGAATATGGTGAGATTGAGTTCAAAAACAAGCTCAAGGCAGAAGGTAAGATAAGGTATGGCGGAGGTAAAGCCGAGCTAATCAGGATCGGAGCTTTTGATGATATAAGTTTAAGTATTGTTCATCATTCTGGGGCAGAGGGGATTTCCATTGGCAGTGGTTCGTCCAACGGCTTTGTTTCCAAGGTCATACGTTATATAGGGCGAGAGGCGCATGCTGCTGCAGCTCCCGAGAAAGGCATTAACGCCTTGAATGCCGCCTCACTTGGGCTTTCCGCACTGGCTTTTCAGCGCGAAACCTTTCGTGATCAAGATTCTGTGCGCATTCATCCAATTGTGACAAAAGGCGGAAATCTGGTCAATGTCGTGCCTAACGAGGTGGTTATTGAAACACTCGTCCGCGCCAGGAATGTTAAAGCCATCCAGGATGCCAGTAACAAAACGGACCGTGCCTTTATCGCCGGCGCTGTAGCGCTTGGTGCCGGGATTGAAATTACGACCATGCCGGGCTATCTGCCCAGATTGCCGGATGCGGGGCATCCACTCTTGATTGAGGCGGCTCGGCAGGCAGCGCCCCAGGCGCAAATTCTTGCAGCTGATCCACATTCTCACAAAACCAGTTCGACAGATGTTGGCGATTTAGAGCATGTGCTGCCGGTGCTTAGTTTTTACACAGGCGGTGTGGCAGGCGAACTGCACACTGATAAGTTTGAAGTAGTGAATGAAGAGGAAGCTTATATTGTCACGGCTAAGATCTTTGCTCTTGCTGCCTATAAATTACTCAAGGATAAGGCCGCTGGGGCCAAGGCAGTAGTCGAACAATACAAGCCAAACTATACGAAAGCGCAATACTTGGAATTCATGGAAAGCACAATTCGGTATGAGGAAAGGAAGATTGTTGATGAGTGAAACAAAAGAGACTGAGCTTGATCCAGCTGTCCAGGAAGTTAGAAAAGCCAGTCGGCAGTTCGCTATGTTGTATTTTAACTTCTGCAAAGTATTGGAAGAAGAGCTGGGGCATGACAAAGCCAAGGAATTAGTCAATAAAGCGATTTTCAGCTTGTCCTTGGATCGTACTGATCAGTTGCGGGAGAAGGCTAAGGAGCAGGGGCTTGATTTTACCTTAGAGAATTTTAATGCCGTATCGGATCTGGCCCGCACCGGCTGGGTAAAGGAACTTGGGCGCGATCACTGCCCCTATGGCGAAACTTGGGTTCAGTATTATGCTAAATATCCTTGGTTTAAAGAATTAGCACCGTTTTATTGCGACATTATCGATACGACCAACATCGAGAACTTTACTCGGACATTATCACACAAGCTGACCAAAAATGTATTGTGGGGCGATGAAACCTGCGAGCGAGAATATTTTGCCAGTGAAGACGTAGCCAAAGGCAAATTTACCTATCGTCCTGATGGCGACGATAAATAATCTTTGCCTAAAGAAGAGAGAGGAGAGGGAAAAATGGTTGATCATGCAGACGATATTGAGGAATTGATCAAAAAGAACACGCTGTCCGACGAACAGTATTTGTCTTTACCAGAGACCGAGTTTCGGGCCAGGTTTCGGGAACGTCTGCATCATACGCTAGAAATTCAGACGTATTCTGCGGCTTATAACAATAAGCAACTAAGCGGAAAGCAGACAGAGACAGCGCTGAGGTTGCTCCATTTGTGGGATGTGCGGGGCTTGGCTCATGAATTACCTGATTATGTCTTCGCGCAAAAATTAGTGGAATATGCCAACTTGCTGATTGCAGGTGAGAAAGTCGACTTATCAGAGTGGCAATGGCATAGGTTGGACCCTCAAGAAATCGAACTTACTGAAAAAGTGATTTATGAAAGACGGTCGGTACGTCATTGGACGGCTGAGCGGGTGCCGGAAGATATTGTCGATAAGGTGCTCAAGGCGGGTTTATGGGCCGCTCATTCTTGCAATCTTCAGTCCATCCGTTATTTGGTGGTCAGAGAAGAAAAAAATCCCGACTTGTTTGTCGGAGCGGATATTTCGGGGGGGCCAGTACATCTTGTGTTGTTGCAGGATGAGACGGTGTATTCAGCTAATCCCAATAATCCAGTCAAAAACCGTTTGCTGGATTGTGGTGCAGCGGCACAAAATATTATACTGGCTGCTCATGCCTACGGGTTGGGTGGCGTATGGCTTACCTTCAGTGAAGTTATGAAAGACCGTTTGCGAAAACATTTTCAACTGCCGGAATACATCAGCATCGGAACTTATGTCGATATTGGTTGGCCCGATCAGACTCCGTATCCGCCGCAACGAATTTCTGTGCAGGAAGCGTTGTTAACCGATTTGTAAAGAGCAAAGGACAAGAATCCTGGCGAAGTGGAGTGAACTCGTTCAACTAAAGTTGAGCAGCGAGACTTTGGTGGGGAGTCTAATTCCTTCACTATTGGGAGGAGGCGATAGTCTCCACTGGAGACTATCGCACTGGAGACTATCGCACTGGAAACTATCGTCATCGAAGCGGAGTATGAGGTACCACTCCCCTTGTAGAAGTGGGAGTCTTACGATTGGATGAAACAGGAGTGAAACTTATGGGCGCTATGATACCGAAACTGACAATTGAAGATCTTACGGTGCAATATGTTGCCAAAGAGCAGACGACTGTTGCCGTTGAGCATGTAAATCTTACGGTAGCTGATGGTGAGTTTGTATCTATTGTGGGGCCTAGTGGATGCGGGAAATCAACCCTGCTTAAAGCGGTATCTGCTCTGTTAAAGCCGTCGAATGGTGTAATCAAGTTGGATGGCAAACGGGTTCAGGGAGTGCCGGATTCGGTTGGTTTTGTGTTTCAAAATGATGCGTTGCTGCCCTGGAAAACTATAGTTGACAATGTGAGATTGCCACTGGAAATACGTGGCTACAGTCGGAAAGAGCAGGAAACAGAGGCTTTGCGCCTCCTTGAAACTGTAGGGTTGAAAGGATTTGAAAACTATTATCCTCAGCAACTTTCCGGTGGGATGCAAAAAAGAGTGGCTTTGGCGCGTTCCTTTGGCTATGATCCCGATCTGTATCTGATGGATGAACCCTTCGGTCCGTTAGATGCTCAGACAAGAGTCACAATCGGCGACGCTTTTTTAAAAATGTGGGAAAAAGTCGGTAAAAGTGTCTTGTTTGTAACCCATGATATCGAAGAGGCTATTGTACTGTCTGATCGAGTAGTAGTCATGAGCAAACGACCAGGCCGAATCAAAGCGGTATTTGAAGTGAACCTTGAACGACCGCGACCCTACTATGATTCGCGATTTGACACACGGTTTAAAGATCTGCAAAAGGAGATCTGGAGCTACATTGCCGACGAAGAGTAGCAAATTTGATTGAGGAGGTGATCTAAAATGGAACAAGCAGAATCAGGTACAGTACTGAGCCAACCAGAAGAAAAGGCTGGTAAAGCCCGTATATCATCCCGGTTGCAAATTTTACTGGGAAGAATTTTAACCGGTATCGTCATTTTCGGCTTATGGCAAGGCTTATCGGGACCGGTGTTTAAATCGACTTGGGTCAGTCGTCCGTCTTTAATCTACACTAGGCTGGCCAAGATGACGATGGACGGTAGCCTCTGGTTTCACCTGAGCATTACGTTGCAAGAGATGTTGATCGGTCTGGTCATCGGCATGATCGTAGGAACGGTGCTGGGTATCTTAATGGCCACCAGCGGTAAAGTGCAGCACTATTTTTCTCCCTATATCATGGCCCTCTCGAGTCTGCCGCGTGCGGCGCTGGCACCGCTGTTTGTAGTGTGGTTTGGTATCGGTCTGAATTCAAAGATTTCTGTGGTAGTTATGATGGTGGTCTTTCTTGCTTACTACAATGCCTATGAAGGAATTCGCAATCTGGATTCGGATCTAACTCAAATGATGAATTCATTTAAAGCGACGCGTTTGCAAAAATTGCGCTGGCACACCTTGCCGTCAATAGCACCCTGGATGATGAACAGTATACGACTGGGTATCGGTACTTCGACCATCGGGGCTGTGATTGCGGAAATGGTCGGTGCCAACCGGGGGATAGGCTACTATATCAGCTATTCATCGGCCTTAATTGACACCACAGGTGTTTTCGCAGGACTGGTTGTCATTATGATCGTTGCGGTCTTTCTTGATCAAGTGATTGTCTTTTCGGAGAAACAGATCTTTAAATACCGGTCAGTCAATGGATAAGTTGAGATTATCAATTTAGAAAACTATGAAACGAGGAGGAAGAACATGAAAAACTTTAAAAAAACCACTATTTTGCTCATCGCAACGGTGCTGCTGGCACTTGGGGTGACAGCATGCGGCTCAGATCAAAAAGCGTCGCCTCCAGCTTCAGCAACCCCTTCCTTGGGTACTATTAAAATCGGGATGGTTGGCCAGACTATTGGGCCAGTGGGTGTAGCCATTAATGATGGCTCTTATAAAGCGGCCGGTCTAGATGTTGAACCAGTAAGTTTCAGCGCTGGCGCAGATGCAGTGCAGGCTCTGGTTGGCGGAAGTCTGGATGTATTTCAGGGCGGATATGAACATGTGCTCAATCAAATCAATAATGGACTGGATGTCAAAGCCTTTGCGTTGCTCAATAACAGCTCCAGCTATCAGTTGCTCGAGCGAAGTGATTCGCCCGTTACGCAGTTGGCAGATGTTAAAGGGCAAGTTCTAGGTGTAACTAAAGCCGGCAGCCTCTCCGACTCCACCCTTAAATTCATTCTCAAAGAAGCTAAACTTGATCCGGTCAAAGATGTGAAGATTGTCAATGCCGGTACAGGGGCAACTATGTCGGCTGCCTTGGAAAGCAAGAATATCATTGCGGGTATGGTTTCGGAGCCAACCAGTTCATTAATGATATCTACAGGCGATTATAAAATATTGGTTGATCCTAGCTTTGATACAGCGGGGCTTGTGCTAATGGGGAAGAGCGACTGGGCAAAAACTAACTCGCAGGCGCTCAAAGCATTTTTGGCAGTTACCAAAAAAGCAACTGAAAAATCTGCAGCCGACCCTGCTTATGCAGCGAAAGCTCTGAAGAAATGGTACCCTAATTTAGATGACAAAGTGCTGCTTGCCGCTGCAACGAATGTGTTTAAAAGAGTGCCTACAGACTTGAAAATTACCAAGACAGGTACAGATCAAGTCTTGCAGACCAAACTTGAAGAAAAGCTCATCCCGAAAGAGATCACTTTTGAACAAGGCGTGGATCTCTCTTATCTACCTCAATAATTTAAGAGCTGAGGGCAAAAGTCAACAAGGAGGAACATCAATGCAAACAGGAATAAGAGAATACCTTAAAATTCTGGAAGAGAATAATGAACTAGTTGTTGTCGATAAAAAAGTTAATCCGCTGCATGTCTCGGGGCTGATTACCGATACGAAAAAGGCAGTTTGGTTGAAAGACGTCGATGGTTATGACCTGTCTATTGCCGGGGGTTTGGTAAGAGACGTACAAAAAATAGCCCTTGGCTTACATTGCCGGCAAGAGGAAATCGGACCCCGTATTTTAGCGGCGCTGCAGAAACCTCTTCCGACGGTTACGGTCAGTAATGCGCCTCTCAAAGAAATAATCATTGGCGAAAAAGATGTTGATCTGACTCTTATTCCGCAGATCATGCAGCATGAAAAAGACGGAGGGCCTTATATCGGTTCCGGTGTGCAATTTGTAGTTCATGAAAAATGGGGCAAAGATGCCGGCATGTATCGGCACATGTATCGGACGATTAATACAATGGGCGTTGATTTCAACTCACCAAACGATATTCGCATGTTTTATGCGGAAGCGCAGGAACAGGGGAAACCCTTGGAAATGGCAGTAGCCATTGGTTTGCATCCGATTGAACTTTTGTCAGCGGACTGCAGCGCTCCCACCGGTGTCTATGAAATGACCATCGCTGGTGCTCTGCGGGGAGAACCCTTGCAAATGATCAAGTGCGAGACCATTGACGTTGAAGTGCCCGCCAATGCCGAGATTGTGCTGGAATGCGAGGTGTTGCCGACTGGGTGGATTACTGACGAGGGTAGGTATGGCGAGTTTCACGGAATATCCGGTGATGTGAAGAAGAATCCGGTGGTTAGAGTAAAAACAATCACCCGCCGCAAAGATGCCATTTTTCATTCCCTGATTATGCCCTGGGAGGTATACGGGCTGGGCGCTCCCAACCGTGAGCTTCAGGCGTACAATATCCTCAAAGCTGCCCGTCTGCGTCCCCATGCCGTGCGTTCCACAGTTGGTGCCTGCAATTTTTTTGAACTCATCGTATCCCTGGATCACCCTAAACCTGGCGAAGGCAAGGCGGCGATTGTGGCTCTGATGTCCATTATGGGCTTGAAATCAATTACGGTCGTTGACGATGATATCGATATTTATGATGATGACCAGATTCGCTGGGCAATTGCCTTGCGAGTGCAACCGGATAAAGATGTTGTGATCGTGAGTAATCTGCAGGCCAAGCATGTGGATCCTTCGGTTCGGTCGGCGGAATTGCCGAAGGGGCAGTTGCCTACGACCAGCAAGATGGGCATTGATGCAACGATCCCGGTAGGTATTCCACGCAAGGCCTATGAACGATTGCAATATTTTAACCCTGACAACGTACATTTGTCCGATTATCTGTAATAAGGGGGGAAAGACATGGACCTCAAAGGATTGTCAGTAGAAATCGAACAGTATATCGGAGAAGAGCCGCGTTTCTTTTCCGACATACTTAGGAAGTTTATAAATCAGCCATATAGAGATATACTTTTGGCCTGGTCAATCATTCGTGAGAAAGATGTCCTAAAACGCGATGAAGAAGGTCATTATCTCATTTATGGTGAAAATTTTATTCAAATATAAAGG